>VGYV01000204.1 GCA_016872855.1 Planctomycetota bacterium | reverse complement strand
CTCCTTGACCCGGCCCGATTCGTCATAGCGGTTGTAGAACATCATCAGCTTCGTGCGGGTCCAGCCCTTCTCCAGGAAGTGCTTCTCAAACTCGCGCAGCGCCTTCTTCACGGCCCGCTCGTAGGGCTCGGTCTCCATCTCGGTGGCCGGGCGGGGCCATGCGTGGCCGCCGCTGCTCTCGAACGGGAGGTAGAACCGCTTGACCGGCACTCCTTCGCCCGGCCCGCGGTAGCCGTGCTTGGCCGTGAAGGCGCTCCCGTCGAAGAGCGGGCCGAACGCCGCATCGTACTCGCTCCAGTCGAGTTCCAGCTCGTCGCCCGTGCCCGATGCCTTGGGCGCGTTGTAGAGCACGTCGAGCACGCAGCGGTGGCGATGGCAGAGCTGGTAGAACGCCCAGAGCTTCTCCTTGGGCATCCGGCGCGGGCTGAGCGACCCGTAGTCGTTGAGGCTGATCCCCAAGTGGTTCTCATCCGGCAGAGCGAAGGCGAAGACCTCGACCCGCAGCGAGAGCGACTCCTCGACCGGCCTGTCGCCGTCGCGAGCCGCCACCCGGAGGGTGCCTTCATAGACCCCGGGCTTCTGGTTGCGCGGAATGTAGACGTCGCCCCAAATCCCCTGGACCTTCTGATTCGGCACCGCATTCGTCTTGTCGGGGAGATCGAACGGCATTCCGCACTCGGGCTTGATCCGCTCGTCGAGCGGGATGAGGGCGTCGGGATACCACCCCGGCCCGAGGCAGTCGAAGCCAACGCCCCCCGAAGGCTGCTTCACCTCGACGTACCACTCCTTGAACAGCCGGACGTTGTCCTTCGCAGCGAAAGGGGCTGGCCCCTTCAGGTCGGCGACCGCCACGGCGACGCTGCGGAGCGGCGTCTCGGACTCGATCTGAAGCTGGAACGCGACCACTTCGTTCCTCGCCCCAGCCAGGGAGAGCTGCTTCTTGTCGCCGCTGAAGGCCCAGTTGCTCTCGCGATATCCGGGCTTGAGCCGCAGGCCCTCGGGGTAGATCGCATTATCCTCGAACGCCTTCCCCGTCTGGGGATCGATCCTCAGCCCATCGTCCACAGCCCAGACTCGCATGGCCGCCTCCGTCGTCCCCGAAAAGGCAAGACACGCCGCTAGCAACGCACAAACCACTGCTTGCCTGCCCATGCTCCTCTCCTCATCTCCCAGGCCAACTCGGATGCTCCCATCTTAGTGCGCCGGTTGCTCCCCGTCAAGAACGGAGTATGATATGGCGGCACGGGCAGAAGCGCGTTCGGAGAGCGTTGGGAGCGCTGTTGGGTCGAGGGCATGACATGCGCGCCTGGCTGGGGCTGGTCGTCCTGGGCTTTGCGGCGGCCATTGGTGCCGAGGCGGGGTCGTGGTGGGGCCCGCAGTGGCGGCTCCGCACGACGGTGGTCCGTCCCGCCCCCTATCGCGACGGGGTGCCGCGGCCGGTCGAGGTGGCCGTGGACTTCCCGCTCCTGTTGAAGCAGGCCTATGTGTCTGGGGAGTTTGATCCCGCCTCGGTCCGCGTCGTTGAGAGAGGGGCTGAGGCGCCGTTCGCGCTTCGCAGCGAGGTTGACCCCGCGGACGGCCGGGAGCGCAGGTATCTGGCGTGGGTGACGCGGCCGAAGGCGGGCGAGGTCGGCGCCGCCGACATCTACTTCGATGCCAGGGAGCGAGGCATCAAGGCCCAGGAGCCCGACCCGAAGCTCCTGCCGCCCGAGAACCTGCTCGCCAACGGGGGCTTCGAGGACGAGGCGGCGGGCTGGCAGGTGGCGTCCCCCGCACTCGTCCGCTTCGGGCGGTTCAAGCACACGACGGGCGGGCGCTCGCTGAAGGCCGTCGTGGACGAGGCGACGCCGAAGGATGCTTCGCGCGAAGTGTCCGTCTCCCAGAAGATTGACGTACGGGCGTTCACGGCGCAGGAGATGGTCCTTGAGTGCGACCTGGTGGCGGAGCGCGCGGCCTACGGCGCACCTGTCTCGATCGAGCTCGAGCAGCACCGCGGGGACGGCTCGCGGATTCCCGAGTACGCCGTTGACCCGCGGTGGCTGACGATCGAGCTGGCAGCGGGACAGCTCGTGCAGTTCCGCGAGCGGGGGCGGTTCAGCCCCGAGGCGGCGAGCGTCACCGTGCGCGTCCGCTTCCGCTGCACCGTGCGCGACGCCGACACGGGCGAGGCCGTGACAGGCCCCGAGTCCTTCTTCACCGTGTGGCTGGACCGCGTGGTGGTTCGGCCTGGGGAGCGGTGGCCGTGGCCAGCGGCCTCGAACGGCGGGTTCGTGGCGGGCGCGCTCGAGCGGGCGCCGCTCAACCGTGGCTTTGAGTTCACGGGGCAGCGGCGGCTGGCCTTCAATGGCGCCTCGGAGGGCACGCTGACCTCCGGAGCATTCAATCCAGACCCAAGGTCGGTCCACTGGGGCCTGGAGGCCGGGACGCTGGAGTTCTGGTGCCGGCCATCGTGGAACGCCGATGACGGGGCGGAGCGGGTCTTCTTTGAGGGCATTGCCTACGGCCACAGGCTCCAGTCGCGCCTGCGCAAGCTCGGGGCGGAGGGCAGGAACCGGCTCGAGTTCACCATCGCCGACGCCGGCGGCACGGCGCGCACCCTCCGAGGTCCGGCGCCGCTGCGAACCGGCCAGTGGCACCATCTTGCGGCGACCTGGGATTTCCCGAAGGCCCACCTTCAGCTCTTCGTGGACGGCAAGCGCGTGGCCGCGCAAGGCCCGGGCAAGGAGCCCTGGCCCAGCAGCCTGACGCCGAAGGGAAAGACGAAAGGCATCGGCATCGCCGAGGACGACAGCCGCAGCCTGCCCATGCAGGCATTCCTTGGGGGCGACAAGGAGTGTCACAGGGGCGGCGCAGAGGCCGTCCTCGACGAGTTCCGCGTCTCAGACATCCCGCGCTACAACGCCGACTTCGCGCCTCCGCGCGAGGAGTCCGCCCCGGACGAACATACGCGCGCGCTCTTCCGCTTCGAGAACGAGCGCGACGGCACGCACGGCGGCGACGACCGCTTCGTGCGCGGCCACCTCGTCTGCGGACTCGAGCCCCAGGAGGAGAAGGCTCCACTGGAAATCCTCAAGGACGGCAGGATCGAACGCCGCGAGGTCCCTGTCAGACCCCATGCCCGCCGCGAGCTCTTCGAGGCCAACCGCGCGGAGACGCGGCTGGTCGTTACGCGGCCCGTCCGTGCCCTGCCCGACCCGCGGCTCATCGAGCGCCGCGAGCGATGGGTCGAGCGGACGGTTGCGGGCGCCAACGATGGCTTCGTGCTGAAGGTCGAGGGGGATTTCGAGCCGCTGATGCGCTCCGTCACCTTCGAGCACGCAAAGGGCGCGCCCGCGAAGACACTCCTCATCCCTCACTGGCGGGCGAATGACAACGTGGTGCCCTTCAGCGCCGAGAGCCTCGCGGTCACGCTCGCCCCGAACGCGGCCAGCGAGGCCGAGCGGGCCTTCGAGGCATTCAAGTATGCCCTAGCGACGACGAACTACTTCGACGCGCCCTATTGCGAGACGCTGCCCGACCACTCGCCAGCTCGCGGTGCCCGCCACCGCCCGCGGGTGTCCTACACGCTTCTGAAGGCGCTGAACATCTACCCGTTCGACCAGTGCGGGCCGATGAACCACATGCTGCGGAAGCTCTTCCTGAGCGTCGGCATCTCCTCGAACGACGCCCCGGGCACCCACCACCAGTTCGAGCAGGCATTCTACGGCGGGAGCTGGCGGCTCTTCGACCTCTCGCCGAGGCTCTACTGGCTGGACCGCGACAACGCGACGGTGGCCAGCCGGCGCGCCGTCGAGGAGGACCCCTATCTGAAGATTCGCCAGGGCGGCAACGTGTGCGCCTGGCTGCGCGGGCGGAGGGGCAGAGCGACCTTCGGCACGGCCGAGCGCCCCCACCGCATGGACTTCCTGCTCCGGCCAGGCGAACGGGCGAGCTTCTGCTGGCACAACGAGGGCCGCTGGTTCGAACTCACAGGCAATCGCGAGCCGCTGCCGCTCGCCAAGCTCCCGCCCTGCTTCGGCAACGGCGCCATCCTCTACGAGCCTGTCGCCGAGGGCGAAGCGGCCGTGCTCGACAACATGGCGATTGAGGCGCCGCCCAATGCTCTCCCCACGCTGCGCGCCCGCGAGCCCGCCAAGGAGGCGAACCTCACGTACCGCGTCTCCTGCCCCTACATTCTCTCCGACCTGCGGGTGAGCGGCGCCTACGGCGCGCCCGAGCCCGGCGCCATCCGGCTCTCGCTCTCCTTCGACGAAGGCAAGACCTGGAGCGAGGTGTGGCGCAACCCCCGGGAGAACGGGCTGATTGACGCTGAGCTACGGGAGCAGGTGAGCGCCCGATATGCCTACTGGTTGAAGATCGCGTTCGCCGCGGGTCGGGACGCGAGGATCGCGATCACGCGGGTCCGCACCACGTTCGTCGCCTCGCCCCTGGCATTGCCTGGCAAGCTGCGGCTGGGCGAGAACCGCGTCAGTTTCGTCGGCGGGCCGCCCGCGGCGCCCGTCAGGACGGTCTGCCGCTGGGTCGAGCGCCACAAGACCGATCTGGGCGCATCGCTCAACGCGCTGAGCTTCTACCTGAACGGCGACGAGACGCACCGGAACCTCTACGTCGCCGCGCCGGGGGCCAAGCTGCCCATTGCAGTCACCGTGACGGGCCGACGCTTCCGCGGCGAGGCCTGGCTGGTCGGGCCGTTCTTCGGGCATTCGAGCGCGCCGGCGAAGATGCCCCTCGAGGTGGCGGACCCTTCGAAGCCCGGCCGAGCGGACTTCGTCGTCTCGGCGCCCAGTGTCAAAGAAGGCGGAATCCTCCCAATCGAAGTGGGGTTGCGCGAGGATGGGCGGGAGAGGATTCTCCATGCCCAGTTACTGGTGGCCGAGGCCCCGCTGGTGCGGGAGGCCGAGCGCTCGGACGCGGTCGAGGGGGGCATCGCCGTAGCAGCCCTCGCCGAGGCGAGCGGCGCGGCCACGATAGCCTTCGCCGCCCCCGGCAAGCTGGCCTTCGACTTCGCCGCGCTGCGCGAGGGCAAGCACGCCCTGTGGCTCCGCGCGCGCTGGGAGCCGCGTGCCAGCACCCGCCTGAGCCTGACGCTCGACGATGGCCCGCCGCGCGAGCTGCGCGCCGCTGCCCTGATTGGCTTCAGCGACTGGACGGACCCCGGCCGCGCCCACACGAAGATGTTCGCCCACTTCGGCGAGCAGCATGGCCACTGGGCCTGGTATCGCATCCCCGACGTCCAACTCACGGCGGGCAAGCACCGCCTGGCGCTCGGCGCGGAGGCGGGGGCGGCCCTCGACGCCTTGCTGCTCCTCCCCCAGAACGACGCGATGGACCGGGCGGCGATGAGTCTCTTCCAGAACTGGAACTTCGCTCCGTGGCAGAACCCGCACTAGCCAGGAGGGCTGCACATGACCAGGTGGATGCGACCGCGATGGGCTGCGCTGGCGGCGCTCCTCGCCTTGCCGGCTTCCGGGGCAGCCGCAGGCGAGGATTGGCGGCAACTGAAGCACGATGCCAGGCATTCGGGCGACGTGCCGGGCCGCAGCGTCACTACGCCTCTCGGCCTCGTGGCGGCGGCACCGCTCACGGATGCGGTCCTCACCGCGCCAGCCGTCGCCGACGGGCGGGTCTACGCTGTGGATGGCTCGGGCGTGGCCTTCTGCCTCGACGCCACAACGCTTCGCGTCCTCTGGCGGGTCGAGACCCGCGGCGGGAAAGCCAACTGCAACAACACCTCGTCGCCCGCGCTAGCGGACCGCTACGTGCACTTCGGCACAATGGCCGGCTCGTACTACGTGCTCGATGCGGCCAATGGCGCCATCGTCAAGGAACTTGCCTGCGGCGAGCCTATCTTCAGCGCACCGGTGGCAGGCGAGGACAGGGTGTACTTCGCCACCCTCGGCTCGCGCGTGTATGCCCTCCAGCCCGACGGCACGGTGTGCTGGACGTGGGACTACGTGAAGGAGAAGCTCGGCTTCACGGGCGACCGCTGGAGCGGCGAGGCCTGGGCGAAGCACAAGGGCGGACGCGTGACCTGGCGCGACCAGTTCCTCTGCTCGCGGGACATCGCTCTCCACGGGAAGACCTTGGTCATCCCCGCGGGGGGCCAGATCGTGTGGCTGGAAGACCTCGGCGAGAAGCCGGAACTTCGCCTGGCCGGTGCCGTGCCCAGCTACAAGGGCGGCGAGGGGCCGGCCACGTTCGGCCTGAGCCTCGACGGGGCGGGCGCGGCCTACGTCCAGTGGCACCGCCGCGACAACACGGGCCGCGTCGAGGTCCTTCGCCTCCGCGACGGCAAGCTCGAAGCGGCATCCGTGCCCGGAACGCTCGTGCGCAACGACCTGCCCGGGCTCCTGAGCTTCTCCTCGGTGAGCGTGCGGGGCCAACAGGTCTATCGCTGCCGGCCCGAGGACGGTTTCGGCCTCTGCCGCCATTCGGAGGGGCAGGAGGAGCCCGTCGTCCTGTGCAAGGCCGCCTCGATAGCCGCGCCGGTGCTGCTTCGGGACGCGGCGGTCTACGGCAGCCTGGACGGCACGCTGCACGTGGCGCCGCTATCGGGCGGCGCGGCGTGGTCCTTCAAGACGCCCTTCGGCAGGGCCATTTCGGCGCCAGTCGCGGTAGCCGACGGCCGCATCTACTTCGGGTGCGAGGATGGCTACCTGTACGCGCTGGGGCCTGGCGGCACCGCGCCCCCGCCGACTCAGGACACCGAGGCCTGGCGGGTCCGAAGCCCTCTGACGAGCAAGCTCGCCGAGCCACGCTACGACTGGTTCACGAATTTCGGCGACTTCGGGAGCACGAACGCGAACGAGCAGGGCCTGGCGCCGCCGTTCAAGATCAAGTGGATTCGCCGCTACGAGGGCTCATTCAAGCACCTGCCGGCCTGCGGCGGGGGCCGCATGTACACCCACACGGCGGAGGGGCAGGTCTTCGCCGTCGAGCAGGAGACTGACCGGCTCCTCTGGCGGGTCTTCTTCCCCGGCGCCTTCGTCTCTTACACCTCGCCCCTCTACCACAAGGAGCGCCTGCTGGTGCCCCACGCCGGGGTAGCGCAGTCGCGCCTCGTGTGCCTCGACGCCGCGACGGGCAAGCTCCTCTGGGAGGCCCCCTTCAGCGGCTCGCCCAGTTGGAGCCGTCAGCAGCCGCCCATCGTCCACAAGAACCTCGCGATCTACATGTTCGGCACCGGCCAGTACCGCCCGAAGGGAACCGGCATCTTCGTCTTCAGCGGCAAGGGCGACCCGGCCCCCGAGGGCAAGCCCGACGTCATGAGCTGGCTCTACAGCCACGATAACCCTTACTACCCCGAGGACCACCGCCCCCTGGTGCGCGCCTGGGACCTCGAGACGGGGAAAGAGGTCTGGACCGCCGAGTTCACCGAGCACGGCTCGGGCGGCGACGACGCCGGGCTGTGCCTGATGGGCGACACGCTCTACTACTCGTGCTTCTTCGGCTACGCTGCGAAGCGGAAGGGCGCGCCCGGGCCGACCGGTGTCACCGCGGCGCTCGAGCCCGCCACCGGCAAGGTCCTCTGGCTCACCACCAAGCACTCGGTCACCGGCGGTTGCACGGTCGCGGCGAGGGACGGCCGCCTCTACCTCGGCGGCTACAACGCGGCCGATTCGCAGAAAGGCCCCCGCCACGTCTGGTGCCTCGACGCCCGCGACGGCTCGCTCGTCTGGCAGTCCGAGCCCCTCACGAAGGCCATCAACGTCGTCACCGTCGGCTCGAAGCACCTGTTCGCCTACGCCTACGGCGGCGACAGCTACCTGCTCGACAAGGCGACGGGGAAGATTCTCTCGAGGTTCAACAAGAAGACCGCCTGCACGCGCTTCACCCTCTCCGAGCCGTATCTGCTGGGCGCGAATATGGACGTGATAGACACGGCCGAGGGCCACGCCGTGGTGTCGTCGGGGCCTGCGGTGGACTGCCGGGAGTGCGTCGGCTCCGTTGTCTCGAACGGCCGCATCTTCTACACCACACAGGCGAGCGGCCTCCAGGTCTCGCAGGCCTACGGGGCAGAGGCGGCTTCGTCCGGCCCTCCGTAGCGGGCGCAGAATCGCCTGCAAGAGGAACCCTCGCCGAAGTGACACAGGAAGGAGGGCGCCTGGAATGGCAAGGCAGACTCGACGCTCGTTCCTCCGCGACGCGGCAGTTGGCGGCGCGGGGCTGCTGGTCCTCTCCAGCAGCCGGCCGGCGCGCTCCTTCGCGGCCAACGCGAAGGCCAACGTCGCCATCGTCGGCGTCGGCGGCCGCGGGAAGTGGTACGTGGACGTGATCCCCAGGCAGGCCAACGTAGTGGCCCTCTGCGACGTCAACGACAGCAAGGCCACCGCCGCCTACAAGGCGCTGCCCGACGTGCCGAAGTTCCACGACTTCCGCGTGCTGCTCGACAAGCAGAAGGACATCGAGGGCGTGATCGTCGCGGCGCCCGACCACATCCACGCCATCGCCTCAGTTGCCGCCATGAGGGCGGGCAAGCACATCTTCTGCGAAAAGCCCCTCACCGGCGGCGTCCACGAGGCCCGCGTCGTGCGGGAGGTCGCCGCCAAGTGCAACGTCGTGACCCGCATGGGCAACCAGGGCTCGGCCAGCGCACAGTTCCGCCGCGGCGTCGAGCTTGTCGAGGACGGCGCAATCGGCGAAATCCGCGAAGCCTACGTCTGGTGTGAGGGCGGCGGCCCCGACCGGAAGGAGCCTCCGCAGGGCACGCAGCCGGTCCCTGACTACCTGAAATGGGACCTGTGGCTGGGGCCGAACAAGGACCGCCCGTTCCACCCCCAGTGGCTGAGCTGGAACGCCTGGCGCGAGTTCGGCACGGGGCTGAACGGCAACCGCGGCTCGCACAGCGGCTATCTGAACTTCTATGCGCTCAAGATCATCGAGCTGTGGCAGGCGGAGCCGGCCTCCAAGCCGCGTATCGAGGTCACGGCGGAGTCCTCCGGCATCAATCGCCTCTCGTTCCCGAGGTGGGAGGTCGTGCACTTCGAGATTCCCGCTCGCGGCGCCCTGCCGCCGGTCACGATCCATTGGGTCAACGGCCGCGGCGCCGCCGAGTGGCGAAAGAAGATCGAGGACCAGATGGGCCGGCAGCTCGACTGGGGCGACGCCGGGGAGAAGAAGTGGAAGGACTACGAGGGCGGCCTCCTCATCGGCTTCAAGGGCCGCATCTACGCCAAAGGCTCCAACTCGGGCATCGAGTTGCTCCCCGCCGAACAGTTCGAGGGCGTTGACCTGACGCCTCAACGCCTCGCCCCCTCGCCCGGGATGCCCGAGCCCGAGTGGCTCGGGGCCATCAGGGGCGAGAAGGTCAGGGTCATGTCCCCCTTCAGCGTGGCCGGCCCCTACACCGAGATGATGCTGCTGGGCAACGTGGCCACACAGTTCGATGCCGAGCTGGAGTACGACCCGCTGGAGGGCAAGATCGTGAACAACGCGGAGGCCGATGCCCTGCTGCGCCGACCCTGCCGCGAGGGTTGGTCGCTGTAGGGCCTGCATGCCTGCACGCGGAATCGAGGACGAGGACGACGACGAGGACGAGGACGATTGGGTAGGGCGTGCGTACCTGCACGCGGAACAATGAGAGGAGAGCGCCATGAAACTCGGCACGCACCTCCTTGCAATGGCAACTGCGGTGGCAGCGTTTGGTGGTGAAGGCGCGAAGGAGCCAGTCCCCACCTGGCCCTGGCCCGGCTCGACGCCGCCCGACATTCGGGAGGCCCTGATGAAGAAACGCTTCTCGCGCCGGCCCACGGAGCAGGAACTGAAGAAGATCGAGGAGCTATGCCCCGACAAGCCTCCCGCCGCGCCCGCCAAGCCCCGCAGAGTCCTCTGCTATGGCCGCCTCTGGACCCATCTCGCCAACGCCTTCACCGAAGAAACCGTCAAGCTCCTGGGCAAGAAGACGGGAGCGTTCGAGGCCGTCGCCGGCGACGACCCGCGGCTCCTCCTCCCCGAGAGCCTCAAGACCTTCGACGCTCTTTTTCTCAACGGCCTCCACGACCCCCAGCCCTTCCTGCCGCTCAACTGGAAGACCCTGCCGCCCGACGAACTGGCCGCAGCCAAGAAGCTCGACGCCGCCGTCAAGCAGAGCATCCTCGACTTCGTCATGCAGGATGGCAAAGGCATCGCGGGCATCGAAGGCTCCATCGCCGCCCTCGGCGACTGGAAGGAGTTCGGCGAGATGATGGGCGCCTTCTACAACGGCCACTACCGCGCCAAACACGTCTACAAAATCGTCGAGCCCACCCATCCTGTCGCCGCGGCCCTTGGGGTCAAGGAACTGGAACTGGAAGACCAGTCCTACCTCCCTGGCCCGCCCTACTCCCGCAAGAAAGTCCGCGTCCTCATCAGCCTCGACCTTGCGAAGACCCCCGACCCCTCGACCGTCCCGAAGCAGGAGTGGCTCAAGGGCCACGTGAAGCGGCAGACCGACTCCACTGGGCGGGAGGTGGACTATGCGATCAGTTGGGTCCGCCAGCACGGCAAGGGGCGCGTCTTCTACTGCTCGCTGGGCGTGGACTGGCGCACCTATCTCAACCCCGCCTTCCTGCGCTACCTCCTCGCGGGAATCCAGTTCGCCATCGGCGACCTGCCCGCCGACGCCACGCCGAGCGAGAAGTGAAGGAGGGCAAGGTGAGCAGCCACCTGCGGGCAGTCCTGCTTCTGGCCGTTCTGTCGGCCCCGGCCATCGCTGGTGAGGGGCCGTGGCCCGCGCCCGTGGCCGGGTTTGCCGAGCCGAAGCCGGGAGAGCACCCGAGGCTGTTCTTCCGCAGGGCCGACCTCCCAGAGCTGCGCCGCCGCGCCACCGAGGCGGCTGAAGGGCGAGCCATCGTTGCTCGCCTGCGCCTGCTCCTCGGCAACAACGGTGAGGCGCTGCCGACCATGTGGAACCCCGCCTACCCGATCAACATTGGCCCGAAGGGCCGCGGCACCTTGCCGGTTGGCGCTTTCACAATGTCCCACGCCGCGGGCCACGGCATGCTCTATCAACTGACGGGCGACAAGAAGCACGCCGACCTGGCCAGAGAGTGCCTCGAACGGATGTTCAACCCCAAGCTCCACCGCGTGACGGCCGACGTGATTCAGAAGGACCGCGCTGGCCAGTGGGAGCCGCGCGGCGCGCGCTTCGCCGGCAAGCAGCCATCCGAGGTGGTCGTCGAGTACGGCGAGCCCGACCGCGACGAGCGCTACACCTGGAGCCACCCCGGCGCCGGCCTGCGCGTCGGGCCGATGATGGCCTGGGTCGCACTCGCCTATGACCTGTGCTACGACGCCTGGGACGAGGCGTTCCGCCTCCGCGTCGTGAAGGAACTCCTCGACTACAACCATCTGCCCGTGGACTACGACAAGTTCGCCGAGGGGCACAAGGGCAACGTGACGATGGTCCGCCTGGTCAACTGCTCGTATCCGCCGGAGAGCAACCACTTCGGGGCCTACATTGGCGGGGCGGGCATCGCGCTCCTGGCCGTGCGCCGCGACCCTGGGGCCGACGAGGCGCGCGTCGAGCCATGGCTGGCGAAGATCGAGAAGCAGGCGCTACGGCTCCTCACCGAGGGCTTCGGCGACCACGGCTTCTTCGCCGAAGGCCACGGCCCGAGCCACATGGCCACCGCCACCGCCTTCATCCCGTTCCTACAGGCGGCGCGGACGGCCTGGGGCAAGGACTTCATCTCCCCACGCCCCAACGCCCAGTGGCTCCTGCTGCGCTGGCCGATGGAGGTCGTCGCAGGCGAGAAACCCTGGTTCCCCAACTACCATCCGAGTTCCTACGGGGCGGACCACGTGGAGCACAGCGGCGACGCCTACTGGTCGCTCGGCTTCGGCGCCCTCGCCAACGACGACCAGCGGGCCGCCATGCTCTGGACCTATCTCTACGCCATCGAGAAGGAGCCCAAGGTCTTCGACGCCGAGGTCTATCCCGGCCACGCGGCCATGGCGCTCATCAACTGGCCCATCGGCCTCAAGCCGAAGAACCCCGGCGAGGTGCTCGGCCACGTGAACGTTGACCAGTACATGGGCCACTACATGTTCCGCAAGCAGTGGCAGGACGCCGACGACCTCTACTTCACCTTCTTCCTCAACCCCCGCGGCAAGCACGGCTACGTGCGGGGGCCGCGCAACGGCAACTTCGCGTTCTACGGCTACGGCATCCGTTGCCGATGGTCGCACGGGCTAGGGACGCCGCGCAAGGAGACCCACTTCGAGGCCTGGCCCGACGGCAGCGGCGTGCTCTCCTTCGAGCACGGCGAGCCACGCAAGGTCACGGCCATCGCCGTGGACTACACCGAGAAGTCCGGCGCGGGCGCCGTCGTGGCCATCGCCAACCCGTGGTTCAAGCCGGAGGACCTCACGAGGGTTGACTGGCACAGGCTTCTGCCGCAGAAGGCGCGCGACGGCAAGGCGGCGCTGAGCTTCCAGGATGTGGCCGTTCCGGGCGTGCCGTTCTTCCTCATGGTCATGCACCGTGGCGACGCGCCGAAGGCCGTCGTCGAGGGCGACAGCGTGAAGCTCGGCGGCCAGACCTACCGATTCGATGGCGCCAAGCTGATCTTTGGGAAATAGCAGGCGCTCGGCGAATCGGTCTGACCCCCTCTGCCATAAGAAACTACGCGCCGCACGAGACTTCGCTCGTGCGGCGTGGCCCCTGCGGGGCAGTTGAATCTGGGGGCCTGTCCTGGCATGGTAGTGGCGCATGTGACCAGGGGCGGTGAGCGGGTGTTGGGAAAGTCCTG
>VGYV01000203.1 GCA_016872855.1 Planctomycetota bacterium | reverse complement strand
TCTGTCGTCTGCCGTCTGCCATCTGTCCTCTCATTGCCCGCCCCCCAGAATGAAGTCCCCGAAGAGAATGGTGGCCTCCTCGCCGCAGGCGATGGTGAGCATCTTGACCTCCGAGAGGTCGGCGGCGGTGCCGTCGTTGTTGGCGATGCCCGTGAGCGCCACCTCCAGCTCGTTCTTGCCAGGGGCGAGGGCGAAGGAGCGGTCCACGCGGGTGTCGTAGCCCGTCGTGCCCTTGTGCTTGATTGTGAGGGCGAGGGTGACCGGCTTGTCGCCGGGGTTGACCGCGGTGAACTTGAGGGAGGCGAAGGGACGCCAGTCCTTGATCCTGAGCGCCCAGTCGGCGAAGAAGCTGTCCTTGGCGAACTCGGCTTTGAGGCACACGCCGCCGAGCTTGGCATCCTCCGTGAGGGAGGACTTCACGTTCGCTGAGTCCCGTGGCAGTTCGCCCTTGGTGAAGCCCCAGAGGACGGCCTTCTTGCCCGCGGCCGCCGGCTGTGGTGCGGCGGGGGCCGCAGGGGCGCCGCCCTCCTTGGGCGCGATGGTGATCTTGGTGTCGCCGAGGCCGGTGATCACGACGTCAATCGTGCCCGTGATGCGGATGCCCTGGCCCGGCGCCGCAGGCTTCGGCTCGGCGGCCGCGGCGGCGTCGACTTCGCCCTCGAGATAGAAGTCGCCGAAGTAGAGCGTCGAGCCCGCCGGGCCGTCCACGCTCCATATCTTCACCTGGGTCAGGTCGGGCGCCGTGCCGTTGTTGTTCTTCACGCCTGCCAGGTCAACCTCGCAGGTGCTCTTGCCCGGCTTGGCGAGGAGCGGCACGTCAACTCGGTTGTCATACGTCGTGCTGCCCCTGTGCTTGAGCGTGACGTTCAGCTTCGCCTCCGCCTGCGCGGGATTGAGGACATCGAACTTGAACTTGGCGAAGCGGGACCAGTCCTTGGCCCGGCAGTCGGCGAACCAGGTGGCCTTGTCGAGGACGACCTTGAGGCACACGCCGCCCAGCTCGGGCCTCTCGTCGAGCGAGCCCTTCACCCCGTCGGGAACCGAGTCGGGCATCACGCCCTTGCTCACCTCCAGAACAGGCGCCCTTCGCTCGCCCCCCCAGAGCGCGCCGGCGAGGGCACACACCACCGCAACCAGCTTGGTTCTCATTTGCCACCTTCCAGAATGAAGTCGCCGAAGAGCACCGTCGCCTCGGACTCACAGGCGATGTACCACTGGTTGATGCTGGAGAAGTCGGGAGCCGAGCCATCGTTGTTCGCGGCGCCCGCGATCGGCACCACGATCTCGTTCTTGCCGGGCGCCAGCACCAGGTCCTTGTCCACCCGCGTGCCGAAGTTCTTCGAGCCGGCGTGCTTGACGGTGAACGTGACGGTGAGGGGCGCCTTGCCGGTGTTGATGGCGGCGAAGCGCAGGTTGGCGTAGCCGCGCCAGTCCTTGAGGCCGGCGCGCGACATCCCAAACGAGGCGCCCTTGGCGAACGTGACCTTCAGGCACACGCCGCCCAGCTCGGCCTTGTCGTCCAGGGCCACCTGGGGGTCGCCGTTCGTGTCGTTGGGCATGCTGCCCTTCGAGATGCCCAGCAGCGTGGCCTTCGCTCCCGCGGCGGCCGGGGCGGGCGTGGCAGGCTGGGTCGTGGCGGGCGCGGCGGGAGCCGTGCCCGGCCCCAGGCCGCTCACCGTGAGGTCCACAGCCATGTCGCCGGTCTTCCCCGTGATCTTGATCGGCCCGCCGGCCGCGGCGGGCGCCTGCGCCGCGGGAGCGGCCGCCGGGGCGCCCTCGCCCTCAAGCGTGAAGTCGCCGAAGAGCACCGTGGTGTTCGCCGCGTCGCACGTCACATACCAGTGCCTCACCTGCGACAGGTCAGGCCGCGAGCCATCCACGTTCGCCACGTTCGCCAGGGCGATGGCAATCGAGTTCTTGCCGGGCTTGAGCATCAGCGAGCTGTCGGCCCGGGTGGGATAGCCCGTCGTCCCCTTGTGCCGGACGCACAGGCTCAGGCTCACCGGCTTGTCCGAAGGGTTGAAGGCGTCGAACTTCACCGTGCGGAACGCCGTCCAGTCAGTGATCTTCGGGCGCGTTTCGCCAAAGGCCGAGCCCTGGGCGAAGACGACCTTGAGGCAGGCCCCGCCCAGTTCCGCCTGTTCCGCCAGCGACAGTTGCGGGTCGGCGTTCGTGTCGCCCGGCATCTGCCCCTTGCTCACGGCCAGCAATGTGGCCGACCCCGCGCGGGCGCTGCCCGCTACTGCCGCCAGGGTGGCCACACACGACGCCAGAACAACCAGCCATTTCCGCGTCCTCATTGTCCAATGCTCCAAAGAGGTCCGGGGCCAAGACGCCTCTCCGCCGCCGCCATCATCCCCCGCGTCTGCCCCCGTGTCAAGCTCGAACGCGGCGCGGCCCGGCGAGCGCGCCGCGCGGTCGCGGGCGCCGGCGTGGCGGCGAAAATATACTTTACATTTGGACGGGACAAGTGTAAACTATGATTACCATGAACGCTCGCCCCTTCTGGCTCCAGCTCATCGAGGATGCCTGGCGGAAGCGCCCCATCGTCTGGCTGTCGGGCGTCCGAAGGGTTGGGAAGACCACCCTGGCCCGAATGCTGCCCGACGTCACGTACATGAACTGCGACCTGCCCTCCGCGTGCAGGGCGCTTGCGGAGCCTGAGTTCTTCTTCGACGGCCTGCCGACGGGGTCCAGGGTCGTCCTCGACGAGGTCCATCGCCTCGAGGACCCCAGCCGCGTGCTGAAGATCGCGGCCGACGCCTACCCGCACCTTCGCGTGCTCGCCACGGGCTCGTCCACCCTGGCCGCCACGCGGAAGTTCCGCGACGCCCTCACGGGGCGCAAGGTGGCCATCTGCCTCACGCCTGTGCTTTGGACCGAATGCCAGTCGGCCTTCGGCATTCGCGACCTCGACCGCCGCTTGCTCCACGGGGGGCTTCCCGAGCCGCTGCTGGCCGCGGGGAAGGACCCCGCCTTCTTCGCGGAGTGGGCGGACAGCTTCTACGCGCGCGACATCCAGGAGCTCTTCGCCATCCGCAACAGGGCCGGGTTCCTGAAAATCCTCCACCTCGTGCTGCGCCAGAGCGGAGGCATGCTGGACTACTCGAGCCTGGCGGCCCTGGCCGACGTGAGCCGCCCCACGGCCAAGGCCCACGTGGAGGCCCTGGCGATTGCCCATGCCGCCTTCCTACTCCCGCCCTTCCACGGCGGCGGGCGCCGCGAACTCACCCGCAGGCCCAAGTGCTACGCCTTCGACACAGGCTTCGCCACCTTCGCAAGGGGCTGGGACGCCCTCCGCGAGGAGGACCGGGGGCCGCTGTGGGAGCATCTGGTCCTCGACGCCTTGCGCGCCGCCGGCGACGGCCGCGGCCTGTACTTCTGGCGCGACAAGTCGGGACGCGAGGTTGACTTCGTCGTGAAGGGCCCCGGCGGGCGGCTGGATGCCATCGAGTGCAAGATTGACCCCGACCGATTCGACGCCGGCGCCCTGGCAGCGTTCCGGGCCGACTACCCCGAGGGCGACAACCTCGTCCTCAGCCCCTGGGTCAAGACCCCCTACGAGCGGCTCCAGCGCGGCCTGCGCGTCCGCTTCGGCACCCTCGACGTCCTCCCGTGGCTGCGCGACCGCGCCCTCTTGCTATAGAGTCCACAAACCCAGGAGACGACTATGGCGCCCCCCGACCCGCCCAAGGCCGCTCGCGGCCAGGACGAACGCATCCTCATCGAGACCGATTGTCTCACCGCCGAGGTGTGGCCCAACGGCTACGTCAGCGGCGTCAAGGCGAACACGCTGGCGGACAAGAAGACCGGCGCCCGCGACGCCAGCTTCGGCCTCGACATCATTGACTTCCTGATGGGGCCGGGCGCCGAGGGCGGCCTGCCCTACGAGTTCAACAACCTCGTCCACGGCAAGATCGCCAAGCACTATCTCGAACTCCCCCAAGTCTGCACCCAGGCCAAGCACGTCGAAAGCGAGTTCCTCGTCGGCCCCGACTTCGTGGCGGTGCGGCAGTGGTGGCGCTGGACGCAGGCGGCCCCAGGCTACAAGCCCGGCTCGCTCTGGGAGCAGACCCTCGTCTTCCCGATGGGCCGCCGATACTTCATCTCCTGCGACCGCGTGGAGAGCGTGAACGACTTCAAGGACGTGTTCCTCCGCACCGATCTGCCCGGCCACCTCCAGCACAAGAAGGGCGACAACTTCGAGGAGGTCTACCTCAGCTACGAGGGCCGCATCCCTGCGAGCGACTTCTTCGAGGACTTCCCGCCCGACGGCAAGCACCTGTATCAGCGGGGCACGCATCCGTTGCCGAGCCGCATGATTCGGGCGCGGAAGATCAAGGGCGAGGGCAAGCCCTGGCTCGCAGGCATCACCCTCGACCCCGCCATCGTCAGCGAGGCCTGGTGCCACCAGCGCGGCTACATCTGCTTCATCCAGGAGAATGGCCGCTTGCCGATGAAGCCAGGCGACAGCTTCGCCGCCGCCTACCTCATCGGCTACTTCGAGTCCATCGCCGAAATGGAGCGCGAGGCCGACCGCTACCGCGGCCTCACCTCCCTCGCCGCGACCAAGGACTACTGGCTCCTCAGCGAGGGCGTGCTCCTGCGGGAGGCCGAGGGCCGCTACCGCATCGCCCCCCACGGCCAATGGCCCGCCCCCAGCCCCTGGCGCCTCGTCGCCCACGGGCGGGGCGAGGCCACGGTGAACGGCCAGCGCCTCCAGTTCGACGGCGAGAGCTCCTTCGCCGTGCCGTGGCCTGCTGTCCCAGACAGGTGAGCGGCCACCTGCCCGCCCGCGTTCAGGACGCCCCCCCCAGGGATTGTGTGTCCAGAACGGCCGCCCCCAACCCCTGCTTGCTCCCCATGCTCCCCATGCTCCCCGGTTCGGGGCCGGCCGCGTTGACCACAAGCCCTTGCGTACCGCCTCGGCTTGAGGCCCAACATGTGCCATGCTCCCCCATGCTCCCCATGCTCCCCGGCTTTTGGCCGGCCTCGGGACGCTGGCAGGCGGGCGGAGGGTGCGTGTGACTCCCTGAGACCAATGCTGGGGCGTCCTGGGCCTCCGTAGGAGGCGGCCGAGTCAAGCCCACGGCGAGGCTCGGCGAGCCGTGGGGCGCCGCAGGCACCCGCGCCCCAGCCCCCGCCAACTGAAGCGTGGTCCGCCCGCCCGCAGGCCACGCAACCTCTTACACTTGGCTTACGATCAAATGACAATGCCCGCGACCCCAGGGGGGTATAATCCAGCTGTGATGCCCCCGGCCGGTCACCCTGGACTTCTGCAATCGGAGGAGAACCGATGAGCGACCGACGCCCCTTCGTCACCACGCTTGCCCTGATCCTGGCGGCGGGCCTCCTGGCCGCCATGTCAGTCGTGCTCTGGATGGTGGGCAGGAACTTGCGGAGCATCGAGCAGGCGCACCGCGACACCTCATCGGGCCTGGCACGTCTGGATGAGGCCAGCCAGCAGTTGCGGGCCGGGCTCCAGCGAGCCGAGGAGGACCGGGCCAGGCTCGCGCAGCACGCCGCAGGGGCCGCGATGGGCGTGGAGAGCCTCAGGGGAGAGCTCGCTCTGCTCCAGGCGCGGCTGAAGGCCCTCGAGAGCGCCCCGCCGCAGGCCGCGGCCCCCGCCCCTCCCCCCGGCCAGGACGCCCACCAGGCCGAACTCCCCGCGGCGCTTCGGGACAACCCGCCGCCCCCCGTCCAGGCCGCCCGCAAGGCGCTTCAGGAAAAGGGCGTCGCCGGCTTCTGTGGAGCGCTCGGCCTGGACGCCGAGGCCCAGGCGCGCGTCATCAAGGCCCACGAGGGGTTTCTCCCTCGCGTCCGGGACGCCGAGAAGGCGCACGCCAAGGTCGCCATCGAGGACGATGCCGTGGTCATCACCATCGAGCCCCATCCGGAAGAGGGCCACACCCTGCTGGCGGCATGGCTGGACCTCCTGGGCCAGGCTCTCACTCCCGCCCAGCGGCAGGCATACGCTGAAACGCACGGATGCTATGTCCTCTTCGAGCGGCCCTTCGGACACTACACCGAGACCATCCGTCTCACCGGCGATGCCGCCGAGGTGAAGTTCACCCATAGCGGCACCAGACAGGGCGGGGGGCCCACCTTCCAGAACGCGGGGACAGTCGCCGGCAAGGGCGCGGTGGACAAGCTGCCGTGGCGCCACCTGCTGACCGACGAGGCGGCGGCCAAGCTCGGCGGCACACCGCGGGGGCAGTTCTGACGGACGCTCCGCTCGAAGCGTGGGCGACTGTCCTCCCCCACCCGCGGGCCAGCACACATCCCGGGATGTACCAGCAACCGTCCTCCCTGCCCGCCTGCCGCAACCGGGACGGCTGCGGCCACACCATGCGGCTGGCCCGCTGCCCCAGGCCGATGGACTGCGTCTCTGAGCAACTCGCCACGATTCTCGCCTGTCTGTATCATTCTCCGCCTCTCAGGGATGATACAGACAGGCGCCCTGTTGCCGAAACCCCACATGCGCATCCTTGCCTTTCGTGTGGGAGATGCTATATTTGAGGTGCGTGCTCGTGCGAAGCCGTGGCGGCGGGAGGGGGTTGTAGGGCACCGAGATGAAGCGAACGCACCTGCTCTGGCTCGCCGCCTGCGCGGCACTCCTCCTCGCCCCACCCCTCTGGGCCGCAGAGGCCAACTGGGAGGCCGAGCTGCGCAAGAAGCTCGACAAGGAGATCAAGGCGGAATACTCCCGCACGCCCCTGGCTGAGGTCCTTCAGCACCTTGCGGACGAGACGGGCTGCAAGATCGCGCGGGATGGCTCCCTGGACGACCGTGCGCCGATCACATTCCGCACGGAGGGCATGCGCGCCAGCAAGCTCCTGGGCTGGGTGTGCTTCCTGACGGACAGCAGGTGGGTCATCGCGGACGAAATGGTTCTCATGTGCTCCGAGAAGGAGGCGGCGCGGCTCGTCGGGAGGCAGCGACGCGTCCACGACCTGAGCAAGCTCGCGCCCGAGGCCCGCGACGCGGAGGCCGTCGCGCAGTTCGCCGAGCGGCTCCTCAACTGCGCGGGCGTGTACACCGCGGACCTCGAGCCAGGCCCGCGGCTGGCGGTGCGCGCCTCGGAGGCCTGGCTCGCCTCTTTCGACAAGGTCTTCGATGCGCTCCCCCGGGTGCCGCGCGGCGGCAAGCTCGCCTGGGAACTCCCCAAGCCCGACGTGCCACCTCCCATCGAAGCCGTCACTGACCCAGCGAAATGGCCGGCGGCGATCAAGAAGGCGATGGAGAAGAAGGTAACATTCGACTTCGTCGAGACCCCGCTCCAGGACGTCGCCAACTTCTTCTCAAGCCTGGTCGAGGCGCCGTTCACCCTGGACGCCGAGGCCGTGAGGCGGGCGTCGAACGTCACGCTGCGCGTGAACGAGATGCGCTTCAGCTCGGCCCTCGACTGGGTGCTGAAGCTGGTGGACCTTGGGTTCGCTGTGACGCCGGAAGCCATCCTGGTCTCCACGCCGGACCGCATCACCAGGGTGAAGGACCGGGTGACGCCTTTGGCCATCGTCGTCCACGACGTCTCGGACATCCTTGATGAGGGCTGGCAGCTCGGCGAAATGGTCCGAAGCCTGCACGAGCTGAGCGAGCATCCACGCTCGTGGGTGCTTGGCCTCGGGACGCGCCTCGTCACCATCGTGAGGGCGGGGCCCGAGGCCGAAGCGGGGGGCCTGGTCAGGACGATGCGTGGGCAGAAGCTCACGCCCGCCCGCCCCGACCGCGCCAAGCCGCCCGCCGGCCAGCCAGAATGGGTGGCCGAAATCCGCCGAGCATTCGAGAAGAGAGTCACCTTCGACTTCGTCGAAACCCCGCTTCACGACGTTGTCAACTTCCTGTCCAGTCTGGTTGACGTGACGATTGTGCTGGATGAGCCGTCGGCCAGGGACGCGCCGAACATCACGCTGCGCGTGAACGACATGCGCCTGGAGGCCGCCCTGGGCTGGATTCTCCGGATCGTCAGCCTCCGATACCAACTCAAGGACGAGGCGCTCTTCATCGCCAAGCCAGAACGGATTGGCGAGGACGTGGTGACGAGGGCCTTGCCTGCCTGGGGCGCCGTGGCCAAGCCCGAAGAGGCGCGCGTGCTGGCCGCGGTCCTCGACCAGCTTCTCAAGGCCGTGCCCGGCGCCTCGCGGTGGACACGTTGCAGGCCGAGGCCGGGCTACCTCCTCGACATCGTGGCGAGGGAGGCGGACGCCGCCGCTGCCGAAGCCATCGTCGGCTGGCTGGCCCACTCCAAGCCAGGCGAGTGCCACGACCTGTCGGACTCCCTCGACGCGCCGCCACGGAAGTGGGAGGTCAACATACGGGAGGCCATGACAAAGCGTGTCACCTTCGACTTCGTCGAGACCCCTCTTCAGGACGTGGTGAGTTTCCTGAGCAGCCTGACCGACATCACCCTCCTGCTGGATGCCGAGACGTTGAGAGGCAAGGCCCCCGTCGTGACCCGGCGGGCGAACGAGGAGCGCCTGGGGGAGGCCCTCGATGCCATCCTCAAGCCGCTCGGGCTCAGACAGGTGATGAGCGATGAGGCGGTCCTGGTCACAACGCCGAAGCTCGCCCTCGAGGCGCGGTCGACGGCTTGGCGGCTCTACGACCTCCGCCACCTCGCCAGGGAGCCCGCTGCGGCGGCCGACCTCGCCCAGGCCATCAAGAGGGCGTGCGAGAAGCACCCCGAATGGGCGCCGTCGCACCAGCTCGCCGACTTCCAGAACCGCCTTATCATCCGCACCACGCCGGCGGTCCACGAAGCGGTGCAGAAGATGGTGGAGGAGAGCGCGAAGGCCGCGCCCCTACCATAGAGCCTTAGGTCGTGATTCGCGCCTTCCGCGCGTGTTGGCGGGGATGAATGGATGAATGGATGGGTGGATGTATGGATGAATGAAAGAGAAGTCGACCTGAAGACTCCCCCATTCCTCCATTCCTCCATCCATCCAATCATCCCCTCTGGATGCGGCGACAGCCCGCTTGGGGCCTTTTGTGTGAGGACGCCATGAGCAAGGTGCTGCTGACGAGCGTGTTCCGCCCCGTGTATCCGACGCCCGCGGCGCTGGTGACGAGCGCAGCGGCGGACGGGACGCCCAACATCATCGTCCTGGGCGAGTGCTTCAACATCTCGATCGGCCTCGAGGGGCCGGTAGTCGTGGGCCTGGCCATCGCCCCGGGCCGCTACTCGTACGGGCTGATCAAGGAGGCCGGCGAGTTCGGCGTCAACTTCCCCACCGCCGACCTCGTCGAAGTGGTTGACCGCTGCGGGAGCGTGAGCGGGCGGAAGGTCGGCAACAAGTTCGCCCACGTCGGCCTCACCCCCTATCCCGCCACCAAGATCAAGGCGCCCCTCATCGTGGAGTGCCCGGTGAACCTGGAGTGCAAGCTCCTCGACATCATCAAGGCGGGCGACCACGATCTCTTCCGCGGCGAGGTGGTGGCCCAGCACGTGGATGCGCGTTGCCTGGACGCCGAGGGCAACATCGCCATCACCAGCCTCAACCCCCTCTGCTACATCCTGGGCCAGTACTGGAGCACGGGTAGGCACCTGGGCCACCACGGCTTCACGAGGGGGAAGTGAGGCGCGGCGGGCGGACCTGGAGTATGGCTCCCGGTTTGACGGAGCTCTTGCGATTCTTCAATCGTCCCTCGTCCTCGTCCGTCGTCCTTGTTCTCGACTCTCCGCTGAGCAAGCCAGGAGGATCGAGGACGAAGGACGAGGACGATACCCGAACCGATGCACTCGCCAAGACGAGGAGTCACGCTCCCGGACCTGGGGGCTGACACGCCCCCAGTTTGTGCTACCAGGGGCGTGGCGCCTCTCCTCCCGCTTCGCGGGGCAGGCAAAGCGGCGACTTCGCCGCCGCACTCCAAAGCAGATGCCACTGCGGCGGCGTGGGAGTTTGGAGTGCGGCATCGCAGATGCCGCTTTGGGTCGCAGCGGAGCGGGGAAGGGGCCGGGATGCGCGTCCCGGAGGCCCTACTGCGGTCGCGGCACGCGGCAGGGCTCCGCCCTCAGAAGCCAAGCGCCAAACCGGGGGCGTGTCAGACCCGGGGGCGTTGACCGGGGCGTACCGAAGTGGTATCATCAGTGACGGTTGAGCATAAGGTCCTGGCAGAGCAGGGGAGGAAGCAGAGAAGGCGGCGCCATGATTTCTGCCGATGCAAGACGGAAGATAGTCGCGTGTGCGCGCGCCTTCGACGCCAAAGCAGTGTGGCTCTTTGGCTCGTCGCTGACCGAGGGCGATAGCGCGCGAGACCTTGATATCGCAGTGGAAGGTGTCGCGGCCAATCGGGTCTTCGACTTCTATGTTCGCCTCGATCAGCTCTTCTCCAAGCCCGTGGACCTGGTGGACCTTTCGGCGCCGCTCTCCATCGTGCCTTTGGTCCGGGCCACCGGAGTGCGAATCTATGAGCGCAAGAAAGCTCTTCCTCCAAAGGGAAGCCGCGGACGTCGCTCACACCGCTGAGCTGATCGAGGACCTCCTCCGCGAGGAATCCCTCTCCGAGTACCAGGTCATCGCGAGGATGGTGTCAGGTCTTTACTTTTCACTTTTGGGCGTGGTCCGTTCCGGACACGGTGCTGGTGCCCCCTGGTGGACCCGTGAGCCTGCGGACCAGAATTCCACACCTGTACAGGTGTGGAATCCTCGTTTCCGCCGGCGTCCTCGAAGGGGAATCGCCCCTTCTTCTCGGCTTTGCGCCTCGGAAGGCCCAAGCTTCTCCGCCTCCCGTCGAAGCCCCTGTTCGCTGCCGGCGAGGCAGTGTCCGGATCAGACCACGCCCTTTACTTTTCTTTCGCTCCTGCCAGCCCTTCGTTGCCTGCTATTCTGCGGAGCGAGAAGTAAGAAGTTGATTCCGCTGAAAAACCCCCTTCGCGCCGGAAGGCGCATACACGGATAGGCGGATTCCACCCGCAGAGGCAGGCTCTTTTCGCAAAACTCGCGGATCCGTGATGCCCGCCGACGGGCCAGAAAGGGTTTTTCAGCGGAATCAGAAGTAAAGGGCGTGTTGCCCGAATACCCGGTGGAGGGCGGCGGGTGAGGGTGCGTGTCTGGGCCGTCTGCGGCGCCGGGAGCGGTCACCAGGCCACCCTCCGGGGCACTACCCCAGCACGATAGGCTCTGAGTAGAAGGACGAACTCCAAAAAAGGGCCAAGAACAGGCCGCAGCTGCTCTAGGGGCTGCGGGACCACGCCCCGGGTGCGCTGCGGGCCGTGCCGCAGCCAGATGCGAAGGTTCTGAATCGCCGCGATGAGGTAGTCCTGAATCTGCTGCCTCCACAGCCGCCGCCACCGCGAGCGCTTGAAGCCGTGGTGGTTGGCGGCGTCGGCGAAGCTGCCCTCCATGAGGTGTTTGCGCCGGCGGCGGTCGCGCCGGGCCGCCGCAGTCCGGGCCTCGGCGCGCGCCGCCTCGATGAGTTCGTGGTCCTCGTGCCGCTTGAGGTTCCGGCCCCCAGATGAGCGGGTACACTGGGCCCGGAGTGCGCAGGCGGCACAGACCTTGGGACCCGCAGTGTACTCGTAGGCCCGCCGGGCCCTCTTGTGCCGGCGCCGGCGCAGCGTCTGGCCCGCAGGGCACCTGTAGGTGTCCGTCGCCGGGTCGTAGGTGAAGGCGCCCTCCGGGAAGATGCCCGCGCGCCGGCCCGTGCCCTGCTGGGTCTGGCTCAGGTCGGCCATGTGCGGCCGGATGCCCAGCTCCCCACAAAGGCGGTAGTTTTCCACCGTGCCATACTGCGAGTCGCCCACCGCCGTCTCCACCCGCGACCCCGTGTTCCGCTCGTGCTCCGTCAGGAGGCTCGGCATCTGCGCGTTCTCGTTCACGTCGCCCGGCGTCGTCTGGGTCGCCGTCACCACCCCGAAGGCGTCGTCCACCGCTCGATGGTTCTTGTAACAGAGGTCCGGCGCCATCTGGCCCTTCCGCACCACGCGCGGGTCCGGGTCCGTCGTGCTCACCAGGCCCTTGTTCAGCGGCGCGTAGCCTCGGGGTTCATCCTCCGGCTTCTCCCCCGCAGCCGGTGCGGGGTCCTCGGGCGGCTTCTCCCCAGCGGAGGGCGCGGGCTCCTCGGGCTCGGCGAGCTTCGCCGCCTCCCGCTCGAAAAGCCGCCGCAACGCCGCTGCCTGCTCCGGCGAACCCTTCACCACCGAGTCGTTCGAGGCGTTCGCCGACACCAGGCTCCCATCCATGTGCACCTTCGTCCCGTCTACCAGGCCCGCCGACATGCACTGCTTGATTGTGCGCACGAAGAACGCACGGAACGCCTCCTGACCCCACCGGCACCGGGCCTTCGACAGCACGCTGTGGTCCGGCACCACATCCTCCAGACCGTAGCCCAGAAACCACAGCCAGTCCAGCCGCTCCGGGAGCGTCCGCATCAGCTCCCGCTCGCTCGGCACGTTATAATAGAACAACAGGAAGAGCAGCTTCAGCACCACCTCCGGGTCCACCGACACGTTCCCGTTGTACCCGTAGAGCGGCGCCACCAGCGACCGCACGAACGAGAAATCCACCGCCGCCTTCACGCGCCGCAATGGGTGGTCGGCGCGGACCCGCGAGCCCAGGTCGAACCCACGCACGAACAACTCCGCCTGGGCCTCCTGCTTCCCCATCATCGCCGTCGCCTCCTCGCCTCCCCACACCAACGCCGAAGGTCCCCCGCGGCCAACTCGCCCAGGCCCTCCTTGAGCCGCCGAAACGCCGCCACCCCCCCCCCCCCCCCCCCCCCCCCCCCCCCCCGCCCCCACACCCCCCCCGCCCTGCCCTCC
>VGYV01000202.1 GCA_016872855.1 Planctomycetota bacterium | reverse complement strand
GCGCCCACGGCTCAGCTTATCCCACGGGTGTACCCCCCCCGCCATTCTCGGCTGTGTACAACGCCGCCGAGTTCGAGCGCCGCTTGGCTGCTGGTGTACCCCCCCGCCATTCTCGGCTGTGCAGAGAGAGAGCCGTGCGTGTAGATGGTGAGCTTCCCCCGGGGGAAGGCCCGGCCGGGGCTCCTCTCGTCCTCGCGTTCCCGTTTGACTCGCGCCCCTCGGAGGGGGGCGCGAGTCAAACCGCCCATCAGCGGGGCGATGGCGTCGCGGCGTAAGTCTATATATGGTGGGATGTTGGGGCTTCCGGTCCGTGTGAGGAAGGGCAGACTCTTGACTCGCGCCCCTGATGGGGGGGAAAAGGGCGCGAGTCAAAATCGAGACGGGGGGCCTCACGCCCCGCCCCAGGGGGGCTGGGGGAGGCGCTCGGGGATGCGGATGGGGTAAGTGCCGCGCTGGTGGGCAGTTGCGACGAGCGCACGGTAGTTGGCAAGGGGGGTGCGGACGACGATGCTGTGGCTGGACGAGAGGATGAGGCCGCCGCCAGGGGCGCAGTGCTTGAGGGTGAAGAGGGCCTGGCGGCGAACCTGGTCGGGTGTGCCGCGGGCCAGGGTGTCGGTGGAGACGCCGCCCCAGAGGGTGATGCGGCGACCGAAGAGGCGCTTGATCTCCTCGATCCGCTCGATGGGCTGGATGGCCTGGTAGGCGTCTATGCCCGCCTCCACCATCTGGTCGAGGATGAGGCGGTTGTTGCCGCAGGAGTGGAAGAGGCAGGGGAGGCCGAAGGAGTGGACGATGTCGCAGCGGCGCTTGAGGGCGGGGGCGTAGACGCGGGCGAAGGTGGCGGGGGAGACGAAGGGGCCGGTGTTGTGGCCGTAGTCCTCGCCCAGGGCGATGGCGTCAACGCCGGCCTCGGCGAAGGGCTTGCAGGCCTCGCGGGACGATTCGGCGTTCCGCATCTCCTGCTCGGCCACGGCGGCGGGGTCCTCGGCGACGCGGAGGAACATCTCCTCGGACCAGCCGCGGATGTAGCCGAGGCCGCCGAAGCGGCCGGGGCGGGCGAAGATGTAGTGGGTCTTGCCCAGCTTCTCGACGACGTAGCGGACCAGCTCCAGCTCCGATTCGTCGGGCTGGGGCTGGAGCTGGAAGTCGTTTGGCGGCAAGGGTTTATCGCCCGCCCGATGCAGGCCGATGTCCTCGGTCTCGTGCGAGTACTTGAGGATGTTGCCCCGCTCGTCCTCCCAGGTATCGGCGTCGAGCTGCTTCGGCTTGCGGAAGGGGAAGTCCTTGTGAGGGACGAGGTTGACGGGCACGAGGTCGAGGCCCATCTTGAGCGTGAACTCGACGAGGTCACGCTTCATGCCTTCGACCACCTCGTCGCGGCACCCGTCCCAGAGGGCCTCGTGGTAGCGGCGCTTGGCCCGCCAGAAGGTTGGGCGGCCGAGGGCCTCGGCGATGACCGAGTGGTCGGTGGCGAACTCACCCGTCGGCACACGGTCGGGCTCGCGATGGGCGAGGGCGGCCTTGACGCGTTCTTTCGGTGTCACGGGGGCCTCCCAATCAAAGGGCGGTGGAGAGCCAGATGCCCGCCGCGATCAGGAGCGCCGCGACGAAGAGGCGATAGTGGTAGACGTAGCATCGGTGGGTCGAGGTGCGGGTGGCGATGGCCTTGAGCTCGATGTAGGGGACGGGGGCGCGGCGATACCAGCCGACGGCGGCCACCTCGCGGCCGCTGAGGTCGCGGCGCCGCAGGAGGCCGAAGAGGAACTCAAGGATGTGGAAGGGCTGGCGGTAGTCGAGGAAGAGGATGCCCGTGGGGTCCTGGATGACGAAGTCCTCGCTCCAGATGAGGCCGGGCACGCCGCGGCCGATGACGGTGCCGCGCAGGGCGCAGGGGATTCCGCGGACGGCGGAGACCTTGACGTTCTTGAGGAGTCCTGCGATGGTGGTTTCGGGGAAGCTGCCGCCGCGATAGGAGAACAGGGTCTTGAGCAGCATGCCCGCGCCGAGCGCGGAGAGGGCGAGCGGCAGGAGCTTGGGCTCGCCCGTGGCAGCCGCCGCGGCGACCATCCCGCCGCACAGGAGCGCGGGGAGGAACATCACGAAGATGTCCACGAGAAATTCGTCCCAGTAGCACTCGGGCCTCTTGAGGTCGAAGACGATGTAGGGTTCCTGGCCCATGCCGGCGGCCTGGCGGCCCAGGTGGTCGAGGCGATGGGCGATGAGGGGGTGGGTGGAGTTCAGCTCGTAGAACTTCGCCCAGGGGTTCCAGAGGTCCCACCGCATGGCGCCCTTGAGTTGTTCGAGGTCGAGGGCAAGGGTGCCGCCGCGCGCCGAGGCGATGGCGAGGGAGCGGGCGGACCTGGGGTCGAAGATGCCGAGGGCTCCGACGGCTTCGAGGCTCGGCTGGCGCGACGTGCTCTCGTCGCGGCGCTCGACCCTCTCCTCCTGTTTGCGGCCGGCGAGGCCGTAGCCGATCTTCACGAGGGCGCGTGCCAGGGCGTTCGGCTCCCCCGTCGCCTCGCCCGCGAAGCGGTCGGCCCAGTACTCCCGGGTGCGCGAGAGCCACAGGACGAGGTACTCGGAGATGATGTAGACAAGGTAGGCGGAGAGGGCAATGGCGAGGCGGACGCCGGCCGACTTGTCGCGCCCCCGCACGCGGACGCGGACCAGCGTGCGGTAGACGTAGTAGGCGACGAGCGGCACCAGGTAGGCCATCGTCATCACGAGCATGTCCCAGTGGACTGCGTGGCCGATTTCGTGGGCGACGACGGCCTCGACCTCGCGGGGGTCGAGGAGGTCGAACATCCCGCGGGTGAGCACCACGCGGGCGTTGTTCGGCGTGTGGCCGTAGGTGAAGGCGTTGGGCGCCCCGTCGTTGATGATGCCGAAGCGCGGGAAGCGAATCCCCCGCCACTGCGCCAGGCCCCCGATGAACTCCCGCAGGTGCGCCGGCAACGCGGAGGGGTCCACCCACGCGCACTGGTAGAACCAGCGGAGCGAGATGTCCATCAGGAAGGGGCCGAGGAGGAACTGGAAGGCGACGGCGCCCACGCCGATCCAGACCGCGGCCTCGGGGGGCAGGCCGGCGAACTCCACGAGCGCGATGAGCAGCGCGCCCAGCAAGCCGTAGAGGAGGATGAGCACGCCGCCCGAGCGGACGGCGAGGTTGGGCAACGGCCGGGCCGCGGCGGCGATGGCTGCGAGGCGCCCCACCGCTGGGGCCTCGCCCGCCTCGCGCCCGAGGCCGAGCGAAAGCTCGATGTCGTCCCGCGCCGCGATGTCCTCCAGCTCCCCCCTGTCGAGCCACAGGCCGCCCGTGTCGCGGCAGGCGTCGACGGTCAGGCGTCCGCCGAACAGGAGGAGCTTGAGCATCGGCCGGCCGGTCTTGGGGCTGGGCACTTTGCCGACGCGTCCCTTGCGGGCCGCGTCGTTGAGCATCGCGGCGAGCGCCTTGGGCTTGCGCGTGAAGTGGAAGACCTCGCCCTTGTCGAGCCACACGCCGCCGCAGCTCGGACAGTAGTCCACCTCGACGCCCTGCTGCGTCATCGCGGGCCGCAGCGCCACGCCGTCGCAGCGGGGACACCCCATCGCGTGAGCCTCTGCCGACATCTGCGCGCTCCTCACTCGACCCATGCGGCCGCGGGGGTGAGCAGAAACTCCTCCAGGGGCATGCCTTGGGCGCCAACGAGGAGCTTCCGCTGGACGCGGAACTCCTGGCAGAATGCCTCGATGCCGGGCAGGCTCGTGGGGCGGCGGCCGCTCTTGACCTCGATGGCCGTGACGCGCCGGCCGCGCCGGAGGACGAAGTCCACTTCGCGATTCCGGGATGCCCAGTAGTGCACCTCGATGCCAGTGCCGAGGCAGCCGTTGACCAGGGCGGCGCCGACGGCGGTCTCGACGAGGCGGCCCCAGAACTCCGTATCCCGCCGCGCCTCCGGGAAGGTGAGGCCGGCCCCCGCAGTCATCAGGGCCGTGTTCAGGGCGAGCAGCTTAGGGCTGGAGGCGCGCTGGCGCACGCGCTGCCCCGCGAACTTGGCCAAGAGTACTAGAAGCCCTGCTCCCTCAAGAAGCCGCAGATAGTGGGCAAGCGTCACCGTGTTCCCAGCGTCCTGGAGCTGGCCGACCATTTTCTGGTAGGAGAGGGCCTGCCCCGAGTAAGCGCAGCCCAGCTCGAAGAGGCGCCGCAGCAGCGCCGGTTTGTCCACCCGAGTCATCAACAACACGTCCCGCGACACAGTTGTTTCCACGAGTGAGTCCAGGACATACCTGGCCCACCTCTGGCGGTCCGAGGCCAGCCCCGCCGCCCCTGGATACCCGCCGAAGTACAGGTAGCGGTCAAGGCCCCAGCCGAAGGCGTCGCGCATTTCGCCAAACGCCCAGTGTGTGATGTGGAGTATCTCGAAGCGCCGTGCTAGGTTCCTGGTGATCCCGCGCTGCACCAACAGTGGGGGTGAACCCAACACGACCGCTCGCACCGGCCGGGCGGCCGCCGTGTCCTCATCCCACAGCCGCTTCACGGCCTCCGACCAGCCGGGAATCTTGTGAATCTCGTCGAGCGCGAGCAGGCAGGCGCCCCGCCGCCCGGCGTTCCGGGCGCGCGCACGCGCCACCTCCCATTGCTGCTCGATCCAGATGCGGTCCTTGAGCGCCGGCTCGTCCGCCGAGGCGTAGTGGGTGGCCCCGGGGAACTGCTCCATGGCCTGGCGGGCAAGGGTGGTCTTGCCCGTCTGCCGCGGCCCGGCGAGCACCTGGATGAAGCGCCGCGGCTCCGCGAGCCTCCGCGCGAGCACTGTCAAGGCGGGACGCTGGTACGCCACGGGGTACGGCCTCCAACAATTTACTCAGGGTACTGAGTAAATTTACTCAGCCTGCCAGGCCGTGTCAAGGGCCGCTCACTGCTTGGCGGCTCCCCCCACTTTCGCCTTCGGTTCAGCTTTGGGCTGGGGCGGTTCCTGGGGGACGGACGGGCGGGCGGGGTCGTAGGCGGGGTTTCGCGCGGGCATCTGGGCGCCCACGGCCTTCCGCCAGTCGTCGAGCTTCTTCCGCAGCTCGGCGGCACGCTCGGGCTGCTGTTTCGACAGGTCGTTCTTCTCGCCAACATCGTCCTTCAGGTTGTAGAGCTCGACGGCGGCGGTGTCGTAGAACTCGACGAGCTTCCAGTCGCCCTGGCGCACGGCGCCGCCGGGCCGGCCCCCCTGGTTGCTGTAATGGGGGTAGTGCCAGTAGAGGGCGTCGCGCTTGAGGCCGCCCGCGCCGCGAACCAGCGGCACGATGCTCACGCCGTCAACGACGTGCTTCGGGTCGCCCTGAACGTCTGCGATCTCGAGAAACGTTGGGTAGAAGTCCTGGCTGCTCACGGGGACGGAGCAGGTGGAGCCTGGCTTTGTGACGCCTGGCCACTTGACGATGAGTGGGACGCGGATGCTGCCCTCGTAGACGTGGCCCTTGCCGGCGCGGAGCGGGGCGTTGGACGTGGCGGGGGTGTTCGGCCCCTCCTTGACCGAGAGGCCGCCGTTGTCGGAGGTGAAGACGACGACCGTGCGGTCGGCGATGCCCAGGTCGGCGAGCTTGGCCATCACGCGGCCGACGCTCTTGTCCACGCACTCGACCATTGCGGCGTAGATGGGGTTGTTCTGGGCGTCGCCTGGCTTGGCCTTGGCGGCATACTTGTCCACCAGTTCCTTGCGGGCCTCGAGGGGGATGTGGACGGAGTGGTGGCAGAGGTAGAGGAAGAAGGGCTTGGCCTTGTGGTCCTCGATGAAGCGGAGCGCGGCGTCGGTGAAGCCGGCGGCCTGCTTGTCCGCGTCGTTGGGGGCCTTTGGGACGGTGAGGTCGAAGCCCTGCTGGTCGGGCTGGGACACCTTGCCTTCGTTGAGGTGCCACTTGCCCACGTGGCAGGTGGCGTAGCCTGCGGCCTTGAGGGCCTCGGCAAGCGTGACCTCTTCCAGGGGGAGGTGGAGCTGCCATTTCACGGGCAAGATGGGCGGGTTAGTGGGCCAGCGCCGCCCGACGAGGAAGTTGGTCAGGTGCAGCCGCGCGGGGTACTTGCCCGTCATCACGCTCGCGCGCGTGGGCGAGCAGACGGGGCAGGCCGCGTAGCCGTCCGTGAACCGCACCCCCTCGGCCGCCAGGCGGTCAATGTGGGGCGTCTCGAAGAACGTGCTGCCGTAGCAGGCCAGGTCCGCCCAGCCCATGTCGTCAATGAGGATGAAGATGAAGTTGGGTTTCACTGTGCTGACCTCCGCCGCCCGCGAGAGCGGTCGCTGAAGGGCCAGGGCCGCGCCGGCCGCCCCCGCCGCGATACGCTTCAGGGATTCGCGTCGAGTCATCTCCGCACCTCAGAACAGAAGAGGAAAGAGGAAGAGCTATAAGGAATGCAGGAAGGCAGGAAAGGGCGAAGAGGGTCAGCCACAGATCACCCGTTTGACCTCAAGGGTCGGTTTCAGGAAGTTGAGCAGCAGGCCATGACGCCTGCCGGCGGCTCTCAGGTAGGAGCGGACGATTGCGAAGTGGAACCCCGGCCCAAGCCGCCGGTGAACCTCGATAGCCGCGCCGATGATCTTCTCTGTCAATTGCTCATGTTCGAGCGTCTTGTCTGGCATGTTGGTTCCCTTTCCTGCCTTCCTGGCTTCCTTATGGCTATTTCTTGGCTTTGGTTGGGGCTCCGCTGGCGCGCTTCTGGTCGTAGTTGGGGTTGGGGGTGGGCATTTGGGCGCCGACAGCCTTCCGCCAGTCGTCGAGCTTCTTGCGAAGCTCGGCTGCCTTCTCGGGCATCTTCGCCGCCAGGTCGATCGTCTCGCTCAGGTCGTCCTTCAGGTTATAGAGTTCCAGCTTGCCGTCCTCGAAGTACTCGATGAGCTTCCAGTCGCCGCAGCGGATGGCGCCGCCGGGCAGGGTGATGTGGTAGTGGGGATAGTGCCAGTAGAGCGCCTCGCGCTCGATGGTGCCGGTCTGCTTGAGGAGCGGCACCGTGCTCAGCCCGTCGGGCGCCTGCTTCGGGTCGGCCTTCAGGCCGGCCATCTCGAGGATGGTAGGGAAGAAGTCGGTGCTGATGACGGGCACGGAGCAGGTGGAGCCGGGCTTGACGACGCCGGGCCACTTGACGATCCAGGGCTCGCGGACGCCGCCCTCGTAGAGCGTGCCCTTGCCGGCGCGGAGCGGGGCGTTCGAGGTCACGCTCGCCAGGCCGCCGTTGTCGGACATGAAGAACACGACCGTGCGGTCGGCGATGCCCAACTCGTCGAGCTTGGCCATCACGCGGCCCACGCTCTCGTCCACGCTGGCGACCATCGCGGCGTAGGTGGCGCCGTTCTGCCCCTTCGCTGGCCGCCCCTTGGCGAGGTACTTCTCCGTGAGGTCCTTCTTGGCCTGGAGCGGGGTGTGGACGGCGTAGTGGGGGAGGTAGAGGAAGAAGGGCTTGGACTTGTTGGCCTCGATGAACTTGAGCGCCTCGTCGGTGAGGCGGTCGCTGAGGTACTCGCCAGGCTTTCCGTCGGGGATGCCGGGGATCTTGTAGGGGTCGAAGTAGCTGGGCGGCTGGCCGCGGTGGTCGCCGCCGACGTTGAGGTCGAAGCCCTGCGCCTCGGGGCGGTAGTCAGGGCCGCCGAGGTGCCACTTGCCGATCGAGGCCGACACGTAGCCCGCCGGCTTCAGTGCCTCGGCGAGCGTGACTTCCTCGTGGCGCAGGTACATCGTCCAGTCGGGCACCGCGAGCTTGGCGTTGGGGCGCTTGTGCCCCGCAATCCAGTCGGTGAGGTGGAGCCGCGCCGGGTACTTGCCCGTGAGGATGCTGGCCCGCGTGGGGGAGCAGACTGGGCAGGCGGCATAGCCGTCGGTGAAACGCATCCCCTGGCTCGCCAGCTTGTCAATGTGGGGCGTCTCGTAGACCGTGCTGCCGTAGCAGCCGAGGTCGCGCTGGCCCAGGTCGTCAATGAGGAAGAACACGAAGTTGAGCCTGGGGCCGCTGGCGCTCTCCGCGGCTTTGGCGAAGCGCGAAGCGCTGAAGAGGCCCAGCGAGCCAAGGGTCGCTCTGCGCAGGAAGGTGCGGCGGTTCATTGCGGACTCCGATAGGAACGATCGGACGGATCAGACGGATCGGACGGATATGACAGCGGCCCTGGCGCTGGTGTGGCGCTCTCAGGCTGTTCCGCATGGCCTTCGGTTCTTGCCCGTCGTGCCGCGGTTGGCGTCGCCGATATCCTCGCGGCAGCGCTCGGCCAGCTCCTCAAGGCGCTTCACCACGTCGGGATTCGCCGCGGCCACGTTGTTCTTCTCCGAGATGTCGGCTTCGAGGTCGTAGAGCTCGGCGGGCCGCTCCTGCGCCGCCTTGGCCTTGCCGCCGCCTGTCTTGCGGGCGAGGTGGAGCTTCCACTTGCCGGAGCGGACGGCCTCCAGGCCGTAGCCACGATAGTAGAAGAAGGCTTCGGTGGGGCTCTTGGCGCCCTCGGCCCCCGACATCAGGGGCGAGATGTCCTTGCCGTCTATGATGCGGTCCTTGGGCACTTCGGCGCCCGCGAGCTTGGCGAACGTGGGCAGGATGTCGAGCGTTGCGGCGAACTCGGCACAGGTCTTGCCCGCGGGAATGCGGCCGGGCCACCACATGACGCAAGGCTCGCGCATGCCGCCCTCCCAGGTGGTGCCCTTGCCGTCGCGGAGCGGCAGGGCCGAGCCGCCGTTCCGCCCCATGATCAGCCACGGCCCGTTGTCCGAGGTGTAGACCACGCAGGTGTTCTCGGCGAGGCCGAGCTTGCGCACGGTGTCGAGAATCTGGCCCGTGCTCCAGTCAATCTCCTCGATCACGTCGCCGTAGAGGCCGCGCTTCGACTTCCCCTTGAACCGTTCCGACACGAAGAGCGGCACGTGGGGCATGTTGTGGGGCAGGTAGAGGAAGAAGGGCTTATCCTTGCTCGCCGTGATGAACTTGACTGCCTCCTCAGTATAGCGGGTGACCAGGGTCGCCTGGTCCACCGGGTATTCGACGACCTTCTCGCCGCGGAAGAGGGGCACGCCGTGGCGGATGGGTTTGTCCTTACGCATCTTCTCGAGCGTCATGCCGCCGTTCCACTTCACGTCGTCGGCCACCTCCATCGTGGGGTCCACGGTCATGTCGTTGCTGTAGGGGATGCCGAGGTAGGAGTCGAAGCCGTGGCGCGTGGGGAGGAACGGGGGCAGGTGGCCGAGGTGCCACTTGCCGATGCAGGTCGTGGCATAGCCGCGGGCCTTGAGGAGTTCGGCGAGGGTCGTCTCCTTGTCGCTGATGCCCACCTTCGAGCCGGGGAAGAGCACGTTGGGCAGGGAGACCCGCTGCGGGTAGCAGCCCGTGAGGAGGGCGGCCCGCGAGGGGGTGCAGACGCAGGCGGCGACGTGGAAGTCGGTGAACCTCGTGCCCTCGGCGGCCATCTTGTCAATGCAGGGGGTCTTGATGTCGGGCGAGCCAAAGCAACCGAGGTCCTGGTAGCCCTGATCGTCGGTGAAGATGACGATGAAGTTCGGCGGCCGCTGTGCCGCGACCGCCTCACCGCCGCGCGCGGCCTGCGACGCCGTGGCCACGGCTGCGCCGGCGACGCCCAGAAACTCCCTTCGATTCAGGCCATGTTCCATGTCGCGGTCCTCCTGAATGGCACAGCCCCCCGGGTGCCCAGAGTATACCGGCCATTCCGCGCCTGGGCAAGTGCCGGATGCCGCGACGCCTTTGCCACTTGACATCCCCGCCACGCTCCGTGTATCCTCTGTGGCGGCGAGTGTTGTTCCTTATCACCGGGGTGCAGTGACGGATTTGCGCGGCTGGGCACACTGGAAACCAAACCCGGCCTGCGTGGGTTTGGTTTCTTCTCGGCGCCGCAGGCCAAGGCGCGGGCAGACTGAGCGCCTATTGAACCGACCGCAAAACCGCTCGGTTCAATAAGATGTGCCCAGCCGCGCAAATCCGTTACTTTACCCCTACCATCAGGAGGACGTGGCGATGGCCAGAATCTCGTTCATCGGCGCAGGAAGCATCGTGTTCGCAAAGACGATTATGATGGACATCATGGCGACGCCCGAGCTTGTGGACTCGGAGATCTGCCTGATGGACCTCAGCACGGCAAAGCTCGACCGCATTAAGGCCTTCGCTGGCCGCGCGGTCCGCGACAACAACCTCCCCACCAAGATCACAGCGACCCTCGACCCCCGCGAGGCAATGGACGGCGCCGACTACGTGGTGAACATGTTCGACACCGGCGGCTTCGCTGCCTACGAGCACGAGTACAAGGTCCCCCTCAAGTACGGCGTGGACCAGTGCATCGGCGACACCCTCGGCCCCGGCGGCGTCTTCCGCGCGCTCCGCACAATCCCCGTCGTCGTCAAGTACGCCAGGTTCATGGCCGAGCTGTGCCCCAACGCCTTGCTGCTGAACTACGTGAACCCCATGGCCGCCGTCTGCTACGCCCTGGGCCAGGAGGCGAGGGTCCAGTTCGTCGGCCTCTGCCACGGCGTGCAGACCACCATTGACCTCATCGCTCACGTCCTCGGCGAGAAGAAGGAGGACCTCGACTACTTCGCCGCCGGCATCAACCACATGGCCTGGTTCCTCAAGCTCGAAAAGGACGGAGTTGACCTCTATCCCAAGTTCCGCGTCCTCTGCGAGCGGCCCGAAGTCTACAAGATCGAAAAGGTCCGCATCGAGACCATGCGCCACTTCGGCTACTTCATGACCGAGAGCACGGGCCACCTGAGCGAGTACCTCCCCTACTTCCGCAAGAACCAGAAGGCCCTCGACACCTACTGCGACGAGCCGGCCTTCGGCGGCGAGAGCGGCGCATACTACAAGTTCGGCGGAGCCCTCGCTAAGAAGTTCGCCAAGGTGGACCCGCTCGAGTTCGAGACCACCAAACTCTCCCCGCCCAGCGCCGAGTACTGCACCCACATCCTCAAGGCCCACCGCACCAACCAGCCCTTCCGCCTCAACGGCAACGTCCGCAACGACGGCCTGATCACCAACCTCACCCAGGGCTGCTGCGTCGAGGTGCCCTGCTTCATTGACCGCATGGGCATCTACCCCACCCGCGTCGGCGCCCTCCCGCCCCAGTGCGCCGCGCTCAACCAGACCAACGTCACCGTCCAGGGCTTGGCCTGCCAGGCGGCCCTCACGGGCGACCCCGAGCTGGCCTTCGCCGCCTGCGCCCTCGACCCATTGGCGAGTGCGGTCTGCACCCTCGTCGAAATCCGCGACATGGTCCGCGAGATGCTCGCCAAGGAAGCCGCCTGGCTGCCTCAGTTTGCCGGCCGCACCCTCGCCGCCCGCAAGGCCGTCAAAGTCACCGCTGCCACCAAGGGCATCGAGGCCCCCCTCGACCCCGCCCTCGCCATCGGCAACCGCTTCGGCCAGCTCGCCACCATGAAGGTCCCCAGGAAGGATGCGTGACACCGGACTACATCCCGCAATGCAAACTGAATCGCGGCCAGAGCAGTGGCTCCCAAAGCGCCGCAAAGTCCGGGTGCGTGGAATCTCCTATCTTGCCGTAGGAGATTTCACGCACCCCAAAGTCGAGCATGACTCCCGGTATTGGCGCCGGCCCGATCCTGCGTCTTCTCGTGCTCGTCGTCGTCCTCGTCATCGTCGTCGAATCGCTGGGCTTTTCGCCCCTCTGGCTTCGACAACGAGGACGACGACGACAACGACGACGATTCGGACCCGCGACGGCTGCCAAAACTAGGAGCCATACTCCCCAAAGTCCCAACGATTTGACTTTCCACGAAGTCCGGGTAGAATACGGGTGTCCCCTCCCCGTGTGAGCATGTTTCCCCCTGGAGTGATGCATGCGAGGCAAGGCGCTCCGGCCGGGTGCCGCCGTGCTTGTGGCGGCTTCTCTCATTGCGGCATTCGGCTGTAGCCCACACACCCCGCTGGGCAGGGTCTACGTCTACGTCCACGACCGCGTACTGGACGCAGCGGACATGCTGGACCTCGGGGTCTCGATCACCCCAAAGTTCTCGTTTTCGGTCTACGCCTGCCTCCTGGGCCTAGGCGGCGTGGGGTATGGGTCGGTGGACGGCTACTTCGGCGGCATCGGCGGCAGCCGCATCGGCATCTTCCGCCACTACCACAGCAACATCGGCCTCGGCATCTACGCCTACGAGGTGACCGGCTGGGGCGACTTCGACCTCAAGGACCGCGACACCCTCACCCGCCGCCACCGGGGGCCACTCACGTGGCCCGACTATGTGCTCGACCCCCTCTTTGGGGTCCACATCTTCCCCGCTGGCCCGGGGCAGTGCGTCGGCCCCGGGTGAGGGGGCCGCGGCGCGTACGCCGGCGGCGTACCAAAAAAACCCGGCTTCTCATGACTCAAGTGCCTCCACGTAGGATACGTGGGCATCATGGGAAACATCCACTTCACCGAGATATTCGACTTCTTCATCGGGTGGCTGACCCTCGACTTCTCGGGGGACGACTGGGCCACCAGCCTCGCCGACGAGCAACGGGCAGTCAAGGGCAAGGGGAGCGGCAAGCCCGAGGAGCCGGCCACGGGGCCCGCCGCGGACCCGCCCAAGGAGCCCCCCAAGGCCCCGCCGCCCGAGCCGGCCAAGGAGCCGCCGCCCAAGAAGCCCAAGAAGCCCTCGCCGCCCAGGAGCCGGGACTACGACCTGCGCGACATCATTCCTTAGGAGCCCGAGAATGCTCGCCGCGCCCGCCCCAAGCACCGCCGGCCTCACGCGGCGCGGCTTTCTAAATAACTCGCCACGATTCTGAATCAATGTGGGCGGGGCCTCTGCGCCCCGCGACACCCTGCGCGGGGCAGAGACGCCCCGCCCACAGGCCTGCGCAATTCCGGCACA
>VGYV01000201.1 GCA_016872855.1 Planctomycetota bacterium | reverse complement strand
TGGGGGCGCCACGCACCGGCGGCTGAAGCCGCCGGCAAGCGACTGCTGTCCCTTCGGGACTCTGAATCTGGCTCGTGCTTGCGTCCCTTCATCCCTTAGTACGTCGCCCCGCAGGTAAGGGGACACAATCGCGGGCGCTTCGGCCTCTTGCTCCCGAAGGGAGCACAGTGGGTAGCCGGCGGCTTCAACCGCCGGGCCTCTTGCTCCCGAAGGGAGCAGAGCGGGCAGCCGGCGGCTTCAGCCGCCGGGCTCGTGCGCCGAGGGCACAGAAGTCCCGAAGGGACGGCAGATACGTGCGCCGGGCCGTGTCCCGTGGGCCTCTGCCGTCCCTTCGGGACTGGGCGGTGGGCGCGCCACGCACCGGCGGCTGAAGCCGCCGGCAAGCGACTGCTGTCCCTTCGGGACTCCGAATTTGCCCCCCATTTGCGGGGCGATGTAGTCTGGTCCTTTCTGTCCCTTTTCCCTTGGAGTGCGCCCTTGCCCCCGTCCTCCGCCCCCCTCCCCAAAGTCTACCTCGCTGCGCCGCTGTTCACCCAGCACGAGCGGCTCTGGAACCGCGAGCTGGCCCGTGCCCTCGAGGGGCGCCTCGGCTGCTCGGTCATCCTGCCCCAGGACTACAGGGTGGAGGGCTGCGAGCACCACTCGAAGCGCTTCTTCGGCGAAATCTTCCGCCTCTGTGTCGAGGGCGTGCGCGAGTGCGACGTGATGGTGGCCGTTCTTGACGGCCCGGATGCCGACTCAGGCACGGCCTTCGAGGCAGGCTACGCCTACGCCCTCGGCAAGCCCATCGTCGGCGTCCGCACCGACTACCGGGCGCAGCAGGAGCGCGGCACCAACCTCATGCTCGCTCGCTGCTGCCGGGCATTCGTCCACCGCTCCGCCTTCGACGAGGACCTGGATGGCCTGGTGGCCGAACTGGCCCGCAAGCTCAAGCCCCTCCTCGCCCGATAGCCTCTGTAAAAAAGACACCCGCTGTCTTTTTCTCGTCCGTTGCCTCCCCGATCGCCATTAGTCATGTAGCCGCAAGCGCTTAGGCCCAGGAAGCCTTCGCCACCGGACAGAAAGACACCCGCTGTCTTTTCGGGGCGAACTCGGTCCGTCGTGGTGTGGCGATTGGCATGGTGTGGCGATGCGCACCGCCACAGCATGGGCTCCGCCACAGCATGGGAGACAGCTCCGACGGGGCAGAGGCCGTGTGGAATATCAGGACTCGCTTGGGGTCCGCGTGATGGAAAGTCCTACGCGGCGTCGCAAGCGTTTGCCGGGCCGAGGCTTGCGGCGGGGGCCTCGCGGGCCGCTCTCTGGATTTTCGGGCTAAAGTTTTCGCCGCTTTCCTCGACTAGCTAAGTAGAAGGCGCATTGTCTCCCCGTGGCCCCAGGTGGCGAGGCAAGGAGCGTGTGAGACGTGGACCCGCGTAGCGAGCGTAGGCGGAGAGTGATTGGGGGGAGAGCGCAGGACGAGGCCGGGCGCCTGGCCAGGCTGAAGGCAGCGATCCAGACAGGGGAATACGAGACCCCCGAGAAGCTCGAGAAGACACTCCGCAATCTGCTGAGGGACCTGAGACAGGTGCGACCGCCGGTGGGCGTCAGCCGCGCGGATGAAACCGGCGGTGAACGTCCTTGAGCCTCCCCCGATCCAAGTGCGTGTAGACCTGTGTGGTCATGATGCTGGCGTGTCCGAGCATCTCCTGGACCGAGCGCAGGTCGGCCCCCCCCGCCAACAGGTGTGTGGCGAAAGAGTGGCGGAGTGCGTGTGGGTAGACCTGCTTGCGAATCCCGGCCAGTGCCGCGTAGTGCTTCACCAGCGCCCAGGCCCTGTACCGTGAAAGCCGTGCCCCGGTCCTCGACACGAAGAGGGCGGGGGAGGAGCGGCCTCGGAGGAGCTTGGGCCGCGCCTCGGCGGCGTAGCGGCGCGCGGCCTCCACGGCCTTGCTGCCGATGGGCACTACCCGCTCCTTCGAGCCCTTGCCGATGCAGCGGATGTAGCCGTAGTCGTAGTGGACGCCGTCCACGTCGAGGCCCACGACCTCGCTTGCGCGAACGCCTGTGGCGTAGAGGAGTTCGAGCATCGCCTTGTCGCGCAGGCCGAGCGGCGTCCTCGCATCGGGCGCGGCGAGGAGCTTCTCGACCTCGGCCGGGCTGAGCACCGTGGGCAGGCGGCGCCAGAGCTTGGGGGAATCGAGGGCCGAGATGACGTTGCGCTCGACGGTCCCCTCCAGCGCCAGGTAGCGGTAGAACATCTTCACTGCCACCAGCATCCGCGCGATGCTGCCCACCGCGTAGCCGCGGTCCTTCAGCTCGACAAGGAACCCCAGGGCCAGCGTCGTCGTCACCCGCCGGGCGTCGGGTTGCGCCTTGCGGGTCAGGAAGTTGGCGAACCGCCGCAGGTCATGCTCGTAGGCCAGCAGCGTGTTCCTCGCCGCCCCCGCCTCGACGGCCATGTAGTCCAGAAACGACCCGATCAGCGATGCCGTGTCCATGGTCTCTCCGTCGCGGCGCAGTCTACTGGCCGGAGCCGCGGAAGTCAAGACCCGCGCATGCTGTCACGCCCCCGGCTTGGCTCTTGGCCTCTCTGAGCAGGGGCATGCCGCCTGGCACAACCCGAGTGGGGGCCTCGGGGAGCGCGCGTGGGCCCCTCCACCGCTCCGCTGCGACCGAAAGCGGCATCTGCGATGCCGCACTCCACACCTCTCCCACACCACGGTGGCGCAGATTGTGGAGTGCGGCGACGAAGTCGCCGCTTTGGCTGCCCCGCGAAGCGGAGGGAACGGCGTGGTGCCCCCCAATAGGCGCAAACCGGGGGCGTATCAGCCGCGCGTGGGCGGGCATTGGCCGTGGAGCGTCCCTTGCCGTAGAATGAGGCTGCGAGCGGGGGGGAAGGAGAGAGCCGTGGGGAAGTGCAGAGAGGCTGGTGCGGCGCTGCGGCGGAGGACGGCCAGGGCCGTGGCGGCACTGGAGCGGCGCTTCGGGGTGCCGGAGTGGGACGGGCCGGAGCCGCCGCTCGACGCGCTGGTGCGGACCGTGCTGTCGCAGAGCACGAGCGACGTGAACTCTGGGCGGGCGTTCGACGCGCTGAAGGAGCAGTTCCCGACCTGGGACGAGGCGTTTGCGGCGGGGCCGGAGGCCATCGAGGCGGCCATTCGCGCGGGCGGCCTGGCCCGGCAGAAGAGCCGCCGCATCCACGACCTTCTCGGATGGGTGAAGGAGCGTTTCGGGGCGTTCAGCCTTGACGCAGTTCAGGAGATGCCGACGGAACAGGTGTTCGAGACGCTTTTGCCGCTGGACGGGGTCGGGGTGAAGACTGTGGCGGTGATGCTGCTGTTCGCGTGCGGGCGCGACTGCTTCCCCGTAGACACCCACGTGCATCGGATCGTGCGGCGGGTGGGTCTGGTGCCGGCGACGGCGAGCGCGGAGCGGACGTTTCACCTGATGAAGCCGCTGGTGCCGAAGGGCAAGGCGCTCTCGTTCCACGTCAATCTGCTGACGCTGGGCCGGACCCTGTGCCGGCCGACGGACCCGAAGTGCCCCGAATGCCCGCTGAGGGGGATGTGCGACTACGCGGCCGGCCGGGCGTAGCGACAAGCGCCTCACTTGATGCGTGCTTAGGGACACGGGCTTTTCCCCCTCCCCCTTGGGGGGAGGGCAGGGGTGAGGGTGCCTCCCATGGGGTTAGCGAGGAGCCAAGCACCCTCACCCCACCCCTCTCCCCGAGGGAGAGGGAGCGAGGCCCTCCCGAGGCCAGACATGTACCAAGCGGGACGCCTGTGGCTACGGGGCGGGGCGGGCGGGGGTGAGCTGAAGGAGGGCGACCTCGCCCGGGCCGAGCGTGAGGGGGCCGAGGAGGGCGCCGGCCTTGTCGCCGCGGGAGGGGACGGGGCGGCCTGTGGCCAGGTCGAGTGCCGCGCTGACGGGGCCAGTCTCGAAGGCGACGCGACGTGGCTCGGCCGTGGTGTTCCAGGCATAGGCGAGGATGACTGACCCGTCACGGGCTGAGCGGCACTCGATGCCGCCGGGCGGGCCGTCGAGCTGGACGAGGCGGACGAGGGCCTCGATGCCCGCCTGTGCAAGGACGACGCGGAGGACGACCGCCAGGTCGGCAGGGGCCAGGGGGGCCGAGAGGTAGGTGAACGTGCCCTTGCCTCGGGCCGAGGTGATGATGCCGGGCGAGCCATCGGGGCAGGTGGCGAGGACTTTGTGGATGACGTTGATCTTGGCCTTCTGGCACAGGCCGGTGGCTCGGAGGGGGCGCTTGAGGGCCGCGAGCGGGCTGCCAGGGGCGGGCTGGAACTGGATGGCGGGCGGGTCCACGGCTACCAGGTCGTCGAGCGCGCCGCCGAGGTCGGGGCGCGGCTTGCTGGCGTAGGAGGGGCGGCGTGTCTCGACGGCCTCGACGCCGAGGCGCTCGAGGTGGTCGCTGTCGCGGCCCCGCTCGTCGTGGACGAAGGACTCGGCGATGACGACGAGGTGGCCGCCCAGCTCGACGAAGTCAATCAGGTTGCGGACCACGGCGTCCTCCTCGGCGTGGGCGGCCGGGACGATGAGGAGGCGTGCGGGCGCCCAGCGGGAGGCCGCGACGTCGCGGCTGGTGATGAAGGTGACGCCGAGGTCGAGGAAGCGCGCGGCCTGCCAGGCGGCGGCCAGCTCGCGGGTGTAGGGGCTTTCGGAGCATCGGAGCGCCCACTGTGGGGAGAGGCGGAGGGACGCCTGCGAGTAGAGGATGGCGATTTGCCGAGGGGCCTGGGCGAGGCGGGCGCACTGGGGCGCGAGGCGGCGGGCGTCGAGGGCGTCGCGGAGGAGCGCCTCGGCCTCGCGGATGGCCTCGATGCTCGTCAACTGGCCGCGGGGCCAGGCGGCCAGGCCGGCCGCCGCCACGCCGTGGAGCTGTTGGGGGATGAGGCTGAACGGGCCGGGTCTGAGGACAGGATTGACCACGGCTCGCTTGCCCGCGGCGAGCGCGAAGGCAAGGTCGGTCTCCATCACGCTCCCGCCGCTCACCTCGAGCACGTCGAGCGACTCGGCGACGGCCGCGGGTTCCACGCCGCTGAGTGGGTAGCTGCCGGCGAAGGCGTAGCGGAGGTGTGCCAGGCCGAGCGGGAGGCCCGGGGCGGCGGCGCGGGCGTTCGCGGCGGCCCAGCGGACGTGCTCGGTGAGGCGCGCCTGGTTGAAGTCCGCGAAGTCCGCCCAGCGGGACGGGCTGGCGGCGGCCTGGTCGGGGGTGGGCAGGAGGGCGGGGCCGAAGTCGTCCGCCTCCGTGCCCCAGATGAGGTTGAGGGCGCGAATGGTCTTGTGGTGGTCCTTGAGCCAGGCGACGAAGCGGGCGCGGCTGAGGTCGGAGTAGTCGGTGTAGAAGGGGTCGGCGCCCAGGGAGACGTAGAGGGGCTTCCCCTCCTTGGGCCAGGCGGCGGTGGCGGTCGCCGTGGCGTCGGCGATGGCCTTTCGGACGGCTGGGTGGTCGAGGCAGAGGAGCGCGCCGTCGCGGACGAAGCCGCCGGCCGGGCGGTCCCAGCCGGCGCGGCGGCTCGTCGGGTCGTCGTTGTAGAGGCGAGCCAGCTCGGAGCCGTCGAAGGCCTCGGGCGTGGCACCCGCGAGGGCGGGGAGGCATCGGCGCAGCTCGCCCTGGGCGAAGAAGGGCTTGATCGCCTGCGGGCACTTGCCGACGAGGAGCGGGAAGACCAGGGCGTCGCCCTCGCGGCAGAAGCCCTCGGCTAGGCGCACCCTTGTCATGTCTGGCGGGGCGGGGACGGGTGGGCGGCGGCCCTCGGCGCCCTCGAGGATGGCCCTCTTCGTGCGCACGCAGCTTTCGTAGATGTGGTCGAGGATGCGGTCGCGGTCCTTGCTGTCGGCGCCCAGTTCCACGAGCACCTGGCGCTCGACGACGAGGGGGATGCGGTGGTAGAGGGCCTGGACGCCGCCCTTCTCGGCCTTCTGGCACGCGGTCTCGAGGTCGTCGAGGGCGGCAAGGGTCCGCGCGATGCGCGCGGGGGCGGCGGCTGTCGCTGCCCGCGCGGCGGCCAGGGCCGCAAGGAGGGGGAGAATGAGCCTGCATGCGCGCATGTACATATCCACCAATGCCTTGGGCGGGGAACACAGACGGCTCGCGGGACGGGGAGGCTCGGGCCGTTGCGACAGGCCAACCAACTCAAGTATAATCGCCTTTGGGTCGAGAGTCAACGGCGGAACTGTGACACGGTTGGCTCGCCCAACCGTGTCCGTGGCGCCCGGCGCGAAGACACGGCTGGACAAGCCAGCCGTGCCACGAAGGAGTGAGGACTATGGAATCGCAGGCACAAGGGCGATTGCCCATCGGGGATGCGTATCAGCAGGCGACGAAGTACCAGCGGGGCAGGGGAGCGCCTGCGCGGGTGACGAAGGGGGCCGAGGCCGAGGGGACGGAGGCACTGCCCGCTCCTCGCACCGAGGGGGGCGAGGGGCTGTGGGGCGTCATCGAGGCCAGGCGCTCAGTGCGCGACTTCCGGCGGGCGCCGCTGACACGGGAGCAGCTCTCGCAGCTCCTGTGGGCCACGCAGGGCATCACCGCCAGCCGCCACGGGCAGGCCTTCCGCGCGGCGCCCTCGGCGGGGGCTTGCTACCCGATTGACACCTACGTGGTCGTCAACCGCGTGGAGGGGCTGGCGGCGGGGCTGTACCGCTACGACGTGGAGGGGACGCAGCTCGTGCGTCTGCGGCGGGGCGACCTGTCGGGGGCGATTGCGGCGGCGTGCCTGGACCAGGAGATGGCGGCGGAGGCGGCGGTGGTCTTCGCGTGGGTCGCAGTGCCGGCACGCGCGAAGGGCCGCTACCACGAGCGGGCCTACCGCTACATCTATATGGACGCGGGCCATATCGGCGAGAACCTGCACCTGGCCGCCGTGGCCCTGGGCCTCGGGTGCTGCGCCATTGGGGCGTTCTTCGACGACGAGGTGAATGCCCTCCTGGGGGTGGATGGCCTCGACGCGACCGCGGTCTACCTCTCCGTGGTCGGCGTCCCTGCATAGCGCAGGGTTGGCCGGCTTCAGAGCGCGAAATTAGGTCTTTGACTCCGGGGGCGGGGGCGCGCTATACTACTGCGGCGGCGGGTAGGGTGCGAGGCGGGCTCCATGGCAAAGCAGGGCAAAGCTGGCTACGTAGAAGCTCAGCTCTACGCGATGCTGGAGGCGATCCGCAAGCGCATCGCGCGCGACGCTGGGTGGCGCGTGGTGGCGCGAGGGCGGGAGTGGTTGTGCCCGTACTGCGGGGAGATCGGCTTCTCGAACTACGAGGAGGCGAAGGCCCCCCGCACCATCCTCCAGCACCTGCTGAACGACTGTCCCCACTGGTCCGAAGAGGCCGGCACGCGCTTCAGCCACAAGCTCCTGGTGGCAAAGGCCCGCCGCCTGGAGACCGAGGAGATGCTCCGGACCCAGCGCGCCTGGCGAACGGCGGACAAGGTGGGCCGCTGGTACTGCCCCTACTGCGGCCAAGCGACCAACGTGCCCTGGCTGGCCGACAGCAAGGACCCCACGCCGCCGCAGGAGTTCGTCCACGCCCACCTGGACCGGTGCCCGGCCCGCCGGGCCGGCTGCAAGCCGTTGCCCTTTGAGGCGCTCCAGCTCATCATCGAGGACTCCGACCGCTACCGCGAGATCATCGTGGCCGTGCGCTGCAAGATGGCGCAGGAGGCGAACTGGCGGCAGATGACCCGGGAGGGCAAGTGGCTCTGTCCCAGGTGCCGCGAGGCCGTGCCCGAGGTGGATATGTCGTCGGAGGCGGAGCGGCGGGTGATGAGCCCCGTGCGGATCGCCCGCCATCTGATGGAGCGGTGCAAGCCGCGGGCCGCGGGCGTCCCCGAGGCACCGGCGCTGGAGGCTGCTCCGCCGCCCGCCGCCCCGCCCGAGCCCGAGGGCGAGGTGTTGACCCTCGAGTCCACCCCGGCGTTCCAGGCGCTGGCGACGACCGAGGAGACGGCGCCGCAAGCCTCGCCGGCGCCCGCGCCGTCAGGCCCCGCCGATGAGGCCGAACGCGCCCGCGAGGCGCTGCGTCAAGCCCTGCCGGCCCAGCCGCCGCTCCTCGACGGCTACGACCTCTATTGCCTGCATCGCGCCGCAAGGGACTTCGGGGGGACGTTCTACGACTACTTCTACGTGTCGCCCGAGAACCTGGCCATCGTCATCTGCAACCTGCCGACCCGCGGCCCCGACGCGGTGCGGACCATCGGCGCCTTCCGAAAGTCCCTACGCCACCATGCCCAGTACCACCAGTCCCCAGCCGAGGTGCTCAGGCGGACGAACAAGGACTTGGTGGCGCACCACGACACCCGCTCGTTCATCACCGCGCTCTACGGCGTCCTCGATGCCCACGCCGGCTTCTTCACCTACGCGCGCGCCGGCCACAGCATGCCCATCCTGTTCAACCGGCAGGACAAGCCGCCCGTGCGCGAGCTATCGAGCTGCGGCCTCGCCCTCGGCATCCAGGAGGGCGCCGGCTTCGACCAGGCCATCGAAGACGTGGCCATCCGCTTCCGCTCCGGCGACGTGTTGGTCCTCTACGCCGGCGGGGTGACGGAGGCCGAGAACGTGAGCGGCGAGCCCTACGGCATCGCGCGCCTCGGCGCCGCCGTCGAGCGCCCCTACATCGAGGCCACAAGCCAGGCCCTCGCCGCGGGAGTCCACGAGGACGTCCGCCTCTTCCTCGGCCACGCGCCCCAGAAGGACGACATCACGCTCCTGTGCCTCCGCAAGCCCTAGACGCCCCAATGCTCCACGCCCTCCAGAGCGTCCGCTGCCGCATTGCCGACGCCTGCGCCCGCGCGGGCAGGACGCCTGGCGAGGTCACGCTCGTCGCCGTCACCAAGACCGTCGGCGTCCAGGCCATTCGGGCACTCCCCAGCCTGGGCGTGACCGATATCGGCGAGAACCGCGTCCAGGACGCGCGCGACAAGCAGGCCGCGCTCGGCGGACGCCTGGGCCTCCGCTGGCACATGATCGGCCACCTTCAGACCAACAAGGTGCGCCACGCGCTCCAGCTCTTCGACTCAGTTGACGCCCTGGACAGCCTTCACCTGGCCGAGGAGCTCGCGCGGCGCCTCGCGCCCGCGGGGGGACCACACGGACAAACACGGACACACACGGACGGGCCAGCTTCGTTCCCGGGCGCGTCTGTCCGTCTCCGTCCGTGTCCGTCCGTGTCCACTCCTGACGAATCGCTCGCGTGTGGCACAGCCGCCCTCGGCTGTGCTGAATGCCCCTACCCGGTCCTCATCGAGTGCAACGCTAGCGGCGAGGCCACCAAGTTCGGCGTCCGCCCCGACGCCCTGCCCGCGTTGCTTGACGCCGTGCGGGCGCTGCCGCACATCCGGGTGGAGGGGCTGATGACGATGGCCCCGTTCGGCGACGACCCCGAGGCGGCTCGCCCCGTCTTCGCGGCACTGCGGGAGCTGGCGGCGAGCGCCCGCGGGCGGACCGGGCTGCCCCTGCCTCACCTCTCGATGGGCATGACGCAGGACTTCGAGGTCGCCATCGAGGAAGGGGCGACGATGGTGCGCATAGGCACGGCCATCTTCAGAGGGGTTGGATGAATGGATGGGTGGATGAATGGATGGATGGATGGATGATTAGGTGAATGGATGATTGGATGATTGGATGAATGGGAGAACCGATAAAGGAGTGTCCTCTCTGACACCCATCCATTCATCCACCCATCCATTCATCCACTCATCCACTCATCCTTCACGCCCTCATCTCACGCAGATGCACACGGTCGCGCTCCGGCCCGCCTCGTCGGCGCAGGTGATGGTGTGCGCGCCGCGCTCGAGGGGCCAGAAAGCGGCGTCCAGGGGCGCTGCGGTGGCTACGAGCGAGCCGTTGACAAACCAGTAGAGCGTGGCGGAACGGCTTGTGGCCTTGAGGGGGAGCCGTTGGGCCGGGGCGTCGGGCAATAGCACGTAGGTTTGGCCCGAGGCGGGCGATAGCACGCGGGGCGGGTCGCCACGGCCATCGCTCTCGCCGCATTGCGGGTTGTGCGGCGGCAACAGATTGCTCCCCTGGCCGTGGCGGCGGAGCCAGGCGGCAAGCTCGACGGGCCACGACTCCGCCACCCGCGTCTCGCATTCCCGCCCCGCAAGGCAGCGCGGGCACAGGCGGGCACCTGTCGCCTTGTCCACCTTGACGGCCACGTGGACGCTGCACTGCCGCTCCGTAGCCACCCCGAGGCCCTGATTTGTCGCGGAACAGTGCGGACCGGGCGGCATGCCGCTTGCCGCGCACAGGGGGCGAAGTCCGACGCCCGCGGGCATTGGGAACCACGCGGGTGGGGCAGCCGACTCCAAGGCATCGAGGATACGGGCGGCGACGGGTGCCGCGGCTTGGACGCCGACCAGCTCGCGGCAGGGGCGGCCCGAGAAGTTGCCCAGCCACACCCCCACGGCATGGCGAGGGGTGTAGGCTACGGTCCAGGCGTCGCGGTGGCCGTGGGACGTGCCGGTCTTCCAGGCCATCCGCATCTGGCCGCGGGCCGACCTCCAGAGCGGCTTGCCGCCGAGGCGAGCCGTGTCGGAGAGCACGTCGGCCACCAGATACGCCGCGCCCTCCGACAGCACGCGCTGCCCCTCCGGCACAGGCTCCGCCTCGAGGAGGCGCACGGGGCGGTAGACCCCGAGCCGCGCGAGCGCGGCGTAGGCATTCGTCAGGTCGAGGAGCGTGACCTCGACGGAGCCGAGCGTGAGGGCCAGGCCGTAGTGGTCGGCGTCGCGCGTGAGGGTGGAGAGGCCGAGCTGTTTCAGGAAGGCGTGGAGGGGCAGGTGGCCGACCTCGCGGAGGAGGCGGACGGCTGGGATGTTGAGCGAGGTGGCCAGCGCCTCGCGGGCCGTCACCGCGCCGCGGAAGTCGCGGTCGTAGTTCTCCGGCTCATAGCCCGTGTAGCTGGCAGGCACATCGCCCAGGACGGTGTCGGGCAGGCAACTGCCGCGCTCGAAGGCCAGGGCGTAGGTGAAGGGCTTGAGGGCCGAGCCGGGCGAGCGCGGCGACGTCGCGCCGTTCACCTGCCCGCCATCCTGCGCGAAGAAGTCGCACGAGCCGACCATTGCCCGCAGGGCAGCGGATTCGTTCTCGATGACCACCACGGCCCCATTCGTCACCCCGCCTGCCCTCAGCCCATCCACGGCCTCGCTCACAGCCGCCTCCGCGACGTGTTGGATTCGGGGATCGAGAGTTGTTCGGATGACCGCTTCACCCGGCCACTTCTGCCGCACGAGCTGCGCGAAGTGTGGGCTGCCCAATCTGCAATCTGCAATCTGAAATCTGCAATTCGGCAGAGGCTCTCGGCACGCGCGGCCGTGCTCTTCGGGCGTGATGGCGCGGCAGGCGAGCATCTGGGCGAGCACCTGGTTGCGGCGGGCGAGCGCGCGGTCGGGATAGCGGTCGGGCCGCAGGCGGGCGGGGGCCTGGGGCAGGCCGGCCAGGAGGGCCGCCTCGGCGAGCGTGAGGTCGCGCGAGCGCTTGCCGAAGTAGGCCCTCGATGCGGCCTCGACGCCCACCAGGTTGCCGCCGAAGGGCGCGAGATTGGCGTAGGCCGCCAGGATGTCGGCCTTCGGCCGCAGCCCCTCAAGCTGCCAGGCGCGGAATGCCTCGACGAGTTTCGACCAGAGCGTGCGGCGCCGAGGCTCCAGCAGGCGAACCGTCTGCATCGTGAGCGTCGAGGCCCCCGACACCGTTCGGCCGCGCGTCAGGTTCGACCAGGCGGCGCGAGCAGCCGCCCAGGTGTCCACGCCATCGTGGCAATAGAACCGCTTGTCCTCGACCGCGATGATGGCCTGGAGGAACCGGGGGCTGACATCGCTCAGGACGATGGGGAAGGACCACGAGTCGTCCGCCGCCACGAACGCCCCCAGCACGTTCCCCTCGCGGTCCAGCACGCGGGGCGCGGCCACTGGGTTCACCAAGCGCTCCAGGTGCCGCTGGGGGAACGGGAAGAGGAGGCACAGGACCACATAGCCCAGCTTTGGCAGCACGAGCGCGGCCAGGGCGACGCCGCACAACCTTCGCCGCCAACGGAGTCCGCCCCTCCGGGGCGGATGATCTCCGCGTCGGAGACGCGGACTCCGGGGGGCCGACGAGGGCTCATCATCTGCCTGTGACTTCAACGGTGGCGGCTCCGTGGACGCTACAGATTTCGGGGTTGTACATGCAGAAGGCGTCGAGTGCAGGCAGCTTGAAGCGCCCGCAGGTGACGGCTCGGACGACGTAGCGGTGCTGCCAGATGCCCGTGCCCTCCAGGTCGGCGAAGAGAATGAGGCGGTCGTCCCGCATCTCAACTCGGCCGGGACTCAATGGCCGAATGCGGAGTGCGGAATGCGGAGTGCGGAGTGGAGAAGGCGGGTTGGAGGCTTCGCTCTCCTCTTCAATCTGGGATGTGGAATCTGGAATCTGGGATGCCCCTTGGCCTGCCTCGCTCGTGGCGAGCCGCGGGTTCTCGATCTCGAAGCCGGCGGGCAACAGGTCGTTTACCACCAGGTTGTCCACCGGCACGCCGTTGTCGAGGGTCAGCTCGACAATGACGATTTCGCCCTGCTTTACGCTCTTGAGGTCGAGCGGCTGGCCCTCGCGGCTGAGGAAGCGGCGGCGGGCCTTCAGGCTCGTGTCGCGCTCGATGGCCGTCTCCCTGACCGGGATGCCCTCGGCGCCCCAGTAGTAGTAGAGCGTGCCCGAGCCTTGCACGGCCACCTGCACCTGCTTGCCGCCGAGGTCCTTCGGCTTCAGGAGCACGCTGTCCTTGCTGGTCAGGTTGGCCAGGTGTTCCCCACCCGCTGTGACCTCGGCCTTGAAATCGGACTTCTCGGTGGCGAGGCGTCGGGCGTA
>VGYV01000200.1 GCA_016872855.1 Planctomycetota bacterium | reverse complement strand
CCGACTGCCGACTGCCGTCCTTCGTTGCGTCCGGGAGCGGCGACCGGCGCCTTCCACGTGTGGGGCCTGCCGCGGGCCTGCAAGGTTCATCGCCACACGGTCGAGCTGATGCCGTGGCTGCGCCCGCTCTGCGAATGCTCGGAGCCAGTCGCCGACGAGTACCTGGTCGAACTGGACGCTCTGTCGTGGCCGGGCGCTCAGGCAATGGGCGAGCCGGCTGCCGTGCTATTCCTCGAGCCGCGCAATGCCCGGGTGCACCGCCTGCGGCCGCTCGACACGGTGCAGGCGGTCGCGTGCCTGGCCGACGAGAACGTGCGTGCCGCCGACCTTCGCGGCCAGGGGCCGGCAGGCGCCGCCTTCCGCGCCCTGGCCGCCCTGGCCGCTTGCACCCCCGTGTACCTCCTCAGCGTGGGACCGGACATCGAGTCGCTTCACGACGCGCTCCGCCCCCTGCTGGCCGCCAAAGAAGCGTCGCCAGAACGCTGAGCGCGTTGGGAGTCCCGCCTTCAGGCGGTCTTCTCCCGGACCCCGTCCGCCTGAAGGCGGGACTCCGAACGGGGTTGCTGACTCAATGGTGCCGGACGAACGCTCTCCGGAGTGGTGACCCAATGGCAGGCCGAGCCTTCGACACCTGGTTCCTCGCTCTGGCCGACCCTGGTGGAAAGGGGACGTTCTGCTTCTCCGCCGCGGAAAAGTCGGATTTCCCCTTTTCGCCCCAGCAACTCATCGAGTTGGCCGGCCACCACGGCGTGCTGCCGGCAGTGGCACGCAGCCTTCGCCGAATCGAGCTGCCGCCTCCCGCGGTGCGAGAGGCCCTGGCGCTCGCCGAGGAACGGCTCCTCCAGAGCGTCGCCTTCTCGCTGCGCATCCGCAAGCAGCTCGCGCCCATCGCCGCCGCCTTTGTCGCAGCGGGCCTGCCCGCGCTCGTGCTCAAGGGGCCGGAGTTCGCCGACCGCCTCTACGCCGAGCCGTCGCTCCGCCCGTTCACCGACCTGGACTTCCTGCTCCCGCGCGAGGCCATCGCCGAAGCCGGCGCTCCGCTGGCCGGCCTCGGCTATCGCCGCGCCGCCGAGCCGCGCAGCAAGTACCCGGGCCAGTACGCCGAGGAGATGTGGCTGCTGGATGACCCCGCCACCGGCGCCGTCGAGTTGCACTGGGACCTGGTGAACTCGCCGCCGCTGCGACGGCGTTGCTCTGTGGGGTTCCACGACCTTGCGTTCGAGCCGCCGAAGGCCGGAGCGCTCCCGCGGGCTACGCCTGCCGCCCTGCTCGTCGCCGCAGCCGTCCACGCCGCCATGAGCCACCGCTTCGACCGCCTTCAGCCCCTGGCCGACGTGTGCCAGGCCGCCCGCGGCGCAGCCGGCCCCGTGGACGCCGCGTGGCTGGCCGAGGCCGCGGCCCGCACGGGCGCGGCCTTCGCCCTCGCCACCGCGCTCCGCCTGGCCGCGGCGCTATTCCGCGAGCCCGCCTGCTCGGCGCTCGTGGAGCAGGCGCCCTGCCTGAGCGAGGCGGGACGCCTCAGCCGCCGCATCCTCACGCCGCGCGCCGTCCTCCATCCCAAGACCCTCGCCGCCGGGCTCCGGCGCCAGCTCTACAGGGAACTCCTCAAGCGCCACTGACGCCGTCGGATGTGCCGAGTATGGCCCCCAGTTCTGGTAGCCACCTCGACATCCGTCTTCTCGTGCTCGTCGTCGTCCTCGTCATCGTCGAGTCCACAGGCTTTCCCCCCGTCCGCGTTCGACGACGAGGACGATGACGACACCGACGATTCGGGGAGCCCGCTTGTGCCAGGATTGGGGGCCATACCCGCACGTTGTGCGCGACTTGACAGGGGGCGGGGCGTCTGCTACGCTTACTCCGACGTCAGGGTACGTATGGCTCATGTTGTCACTCTCTTGGGGACACCCATCGTGGCCGAGAAGAAGCGGTACAAGGCGCCAAGGGTCCAGCGGCGCGACAGGCTCGCGAAGGTGGCCGAGTCCGGCCAGCCGATCGTCACTGGCACACTGCCCAACTAGCGGCCACTCACCCAGAGGCCCGGCACCGGTTCGACAGGAGGCCCCGGGGCAACGATGAAGGCGCTCCTGGTCCAGCCCGTGGCCCCGCGAGCGCGTTGGCCCCGCGGCTCGTTCCGCTCGCGCTGGGTGCCGACGGGCCTGGCCTACCTGGCCGCCGCGCTGCGGCGGGCCGGCCACCAGGTGCGCATCCACTCGCGCGAAGAGCAGCTCATCAAGGACCGCTTCGACTGGGACCGCGCCGACGCGGGGCTGCGCTCCCTCTTCGAGGAGTTCCGCCCCGAAGCCATCGGCCTCTCGGTCACCACGCCCTTCATGCCCGAAGCGGCCGAGCTGGCCAAACTAGCCAAAGAGGTGTGCGGTAAGGAGACGCTCGTCGTCATCGGCGGGCCGCACGCCACCGCCCTCCCAGAGCAAACGCTGGATGAGTGCGCCGAGCTGGATGCCGTGGTGATTGGCGAGGGGGAGCACGCGCTTGTCGAGCTGCTCGAGCGCGGCCCCCGAGGCGACGTGGCGGGCATCTGCTACCGCAAGGACGGCGGCTGCGTCCGCACGGCCCCGCGCGCCCCCGAGCGCGACCTGGATTCCCTCGGCCCGCCGCCCTACGACCTCTTTGACATGGAGCACTACGCGGCGCGGGACCGCTGGCTCATCCGCTGGCTGCCGCTGCGCGCGACCAACCTGCGCACCAGCCGCGGCTGCCCCAACACCTGCCACTTCTGCGCGGGACACCTCGTCAGCGGTCTCGGCGTCCGCTTCCACTCGGTCGCCTACGTTGTCGAGCAGATGCGGCTCGTCGTCGAGCGCTTCGGCGTCGAGGCCATTCACTTCGAGGACGACACGATTGGCGCCTCGCGCCCGCGGCTCACCGAGCTGTGCGGGGCCATCCGCCAGGCCGGCCTCCATCGCCGCGTGAAGTGGGACGCCCTGCTCCGCGCCAACCAGGCCGACCCCGAGGTGCTCCGCGAGATGAAGGCGGCTGGCTGCATCCAGGTCGAGTTCGGCTTCGAGTGCGGCTCCGACGCCATGCTCCGCGCGCTCGGCAAGAACACAACGGTGGAGATGAACGTGCGCGCCGCACGCCTCGCCCACGAAGCCGGGTTGCGCATCTACGCCGACATCATGGTCGGCCTCCCCGGCGAGACGGAGGACGACCTTCGCGCCACGCTCCGATTCGTCCGCAAGACCCGCCCCGAGGTCGTCTCCTTCGCCCGACTCTACCCGCTCCCCGGCACCACGATCTACAACACACTGTCCGACGCCGACCGCGAGAAGCTCACCTGGGCCGCCTACACCTACCTGGAGGACGCGGACCTCCCGGTCAACATCACGGCCATCCCCACCGAACGCTTCGCCCAGCTCTACCGGGAGATTGACAAGTACTGGCTCCGCCCCGCCCTCGCGTGGGAGCTCTACCGCGACACGCCGCGCCAGGACGCCGAGGGGCGCCGCGAGTTGCGTCGCCGCGTCCTCCGCTTCTGCCTCCTCCATCCCCTCCGCGCCCTGCGGGTCCCCTGGTAGCCGCCTGTGACCACGGTTGACCTTGTCGCACAACACCTCGCCACCTACGAGCCTTCGGACGCAGCCTGCTTCGCACCCGGCCGCATCATCCTCACCCGCGGCTCGCTCGACGCCTCTGCCCGGCGGGCCTTCGCCGAGCGGCTCCTCGCCCTCTTCCCCCGCGCCGAGCGCATCGAGGCCCTCGACCGCACGCACATGCAGCTCCGCGGCCTCCTGCCCTCGGGCGACGCCGCCCGGCGGGCGGCCGGCCGCCGCACCCTCGTCCTCGGCACCATCGCCTCCCCGCTCCGCCGCTCGCGCGAGAGCGGCATCTGCTGCCCCAACTACCTCCACTTCTCCCCCACAGCCTACTGCACCTATGGCTGCGCCTACTGCTACTTGGCCGGCTCCTGCTCCACCGTCGTCGCCCCCGTGGCGAAGGTGTTCGTCAACGTGGAGGACGTGTTGGCCGCCATCGCCCGCAAGGCCCGCGGCCTGCGCGAGCCGGCGAGCTTCTACCTCGGCAAGCTCCAGGACGCCCTCGCCCTCGACCCCCTGACAGGCTTCTCGCGCCTCCTCGTCCCCTTCTTCGCCGCGCAGTCCCACGCCCGCCTGGTCATGCTCACCAAGAGCGAGTGCGTCGGCAACCTGCTCGGCCTCAGCCACGGCGGCCACACGGTGGTGTCGTGGAGCGTGAATCCGGAGGCGGTGTGCCGCGACTTCGAGGCCGGTGCGCCGTCGCTGGCACGGCGCCTAGCCGCGGCTCGCCGCTGCCAGGAGGCCGGCTACCCCATTCGATTCATCATCATGCCCATGCTACCTGTCGAGGGTTGGCAACAGCACTACTCGCAACTGGTCGAGGCGATCTTCGCCGCCACGAGCCCCCAGAGGATCACGCTTGGCGGGATATGCAGCTACGGCACGGCGCTGCGCCTTACGGCGCAGGCGCTGGGCGGTGACAACGTGGTTGCGCGGCACCTTGCCCTCCATCGTGGGCGGGGCGTCTCTGCCCCGCGCGCGGGGGGCGGAGCCCCCGCCCACAGCGATGGCCGCCGCCGCTTCCCGCGCGAGCTGCGGGCAGCCATGTACCGCCATGTCCTCGGAGAGATTCGCCGGCGCGCCCCCTCCCTCCCCGTCGGCCTCTGCCTTGAGGACCCACAGCTATGGCACGCCTGTGGCCTCGACCCTGCCCGCCCCGCGTGCAATTGCATCTGGTAGCCGCCGATCACCAACACCGGAAGGTGGTCTGGAGGTAGCAGAAGGACGGGCCGTCGCCGGGCCCGGTGCGCTCGACGAAGTGGCCCGCGCGGAAGCGGGAGACGCCGCCCTCGACCTCGAGGCGCTTGCTGAAGGCATACTTGGCCCAGAAGCTCAGCTCGCAGCCGACGTTGTCGCCGGAGCGCCCCGTTGTGTCGCGCCGCTTCGCCTTCTTGCCGGTCGAGTACCAGGCGTCGTGGTCGTCCTCCAACCAGCAGCGGTGGCATTCGAGGCCGAGGGTGAGCTGGCCCGTTGGCTTGGCCCGCAGGCGCAGGCCGAGCACGCGCGCGTTCATCCACGTGATCTGGTCGGCGATGCCGCCGTACATGCCGTGGGTGGAGCTGTAGAGGGTGTCGAACGTGCCGTGCACGCCGTCGGCTGGGTTCCTGTCGCCGCTGGCGATGTTGATGAGGGGCTGGATGGTGGGCTGCCAGGGGAGGTCGAGGGTGTAGGCCGTGTCGGCGTGGAAGGCCCAGGCGCGAATCCTGTCGTGCGCGTAGTGGCCGCGCTGGATGGCGGCCTCGACGTCGTATGTCCAGCGCTTCGTGATGTTGCCGAAGGCGCGGGCGCCGTAGGTGTAGCGCTTGTGCTCGCCCTTCGCTCTGTCCTCGCCCGTGGCGTAGTAGTCGGGGTTCCAGGTGTGGAGGCGGAGGGCGTAGAGGTCAATCTTGTGGTCTTTGGCGGGCTTGAGGGTGGCGAAGAGGCCGCAGAAGCGCTCGCCGTGGCGGCGTCTGTTGAAGTGGTCGTCCACGCACGCCACCACGCTACCGCAGAAGGCGCTCACGTCCACAAGGTCGCTCGTGTAGGAGACACGCGCGGCGTCGAAGGTGCGAAGGAGGTTGGTCCAGGTGGGCGCGGCGATGAGTCGGCGCGAGCCGAACTCCAACTCCTGCCGCCCCAAGCGTGCCCTCCACGGCTTGCCGCCGATCTCCACGTACGCCTGGTGGAGGTCCAACTCATCCACCTGTGGCCGGGGCTCCCGGTCCGACTCCCACTCCCTGCAATCCACTGCCTCCACGCGGGCGCGAAGCACGGTGTTGAGGACAGTGTCCATGCGCAGGCGTGTGCGGTTGAACCAACGGTGGTCCTCGTCGCCCGCGTGGCGGTTCAGGTCCTCGTTGTTCCAGTGCTCGACGCGGAGGCGTTCCTCGAAGCCGAACTGGAACACGGTGCCGCCGACGCGCGCGGTCCTGAGCTTGTCGAGGAGGTCGCCCTCACCCTTGGGAGGGGTGGACTCGCCGCCGAGGACAGCGGCGGCCAACGCCCATGCCAAAGACACACCAGACCCGGCCCGGCCCTTCAACGTGTCTCTCCTTCCCCTTCTCCACACGCCCGCGCGACATTCGTCCCCTCCGCCCCGCGCGTGACACTCGTTCACAGTTGGGAATCATAGGCACTTGTAACTGGGCCGTCAAGCGCCGGGCGATTCTGTCACGTTCCTTGACCCGTGAGCGAATCAGTGGGAGAGAGGAGGTGATTCCATGGCGATGCGCTCCGTTGCATGGCGGGCTATAGGGCTGCTGGGGGCGGCTGCTCTCTCCGTGGCGGGCGGCTGCGGAGGGAAGGAGAAGGCCACGCTCCAGGTCTGGGGGGCAGACTCCTTGGCCGCCAGCTTCCGCGAGATGGAGGCCGAGTTCGAGAAGCTCCACCCCGACACCGACGTCGTCCTCAACGTCCACGGCAGCGTGCTCGTCACCCACCTGCTGCCCGACAAGGATGCCGATGTGGTGGCCCTTGCCGACCATCGCCTCGTCAGAAACGTCCTCAACCGCGACGGCCTGGCCGACTGGGTGGCGAAGTTCGTTTCCAACGAGATCGTCCTCGCAGGCCACGCCTCGAGCAGCCGCCGGGCCGAGATCACGAGCGACAACTGGTATGAGGTTCTGCTCAAGCCCGACATCCAGTTCGGCATCGCCGACCCGACCCAGGACCCCTGCGGCTACTGGAGCCGCCTGGTGTGGCACCTGGCCGAGAGGCACTACTTCACGGGGAAGGGCCAGCAGCGCCCACTCGTCCAGCAACTGATGGAGAGATGCCCGGAGGGGAACATCGCGCTCGACGCCAACCGCCTGATCTCCGACCTCCTCGTGCCGGCCCGCGTGGACTACGCATTCGTCTACAAGACCCACGCTGTGGACTACAAGCTGCCCTACACGCCGCTGGCGAAGGAGATCAACCTGAGCGACCCCGCGCACGGGGAGGACTACGCGGCGGCGGAGATTTCGGTGCCCGACTACCGAGGCGGGCGCGAGACGATCCGGGGCACCTATATCGCCTTCGGCCTCACCATCCCCAAGAAGGCGCGGCACCCCGAGTTGGCGCAGGAGTTCGTCCGCTTCATGCTCTCCCCCAAGGGCATGGCCATCCTCAAGCGCTCGGGCTTCAGCGCCATCAGCCCTGCCCGCGTGCCCAAGTGGTGCACGGCCCCCGCCTTCCTCGGCGACCTGGCCAGGGCCGAGGAGTGAGGCTACTCCCGGCCGCCGAGGCAGAACACTTTGCCACCCATGGTGGACAGGAAGAGGCGTCCCCGCGCGGCGGCCATGCCGTCGAAAACGGGCGGGGCGTCGAGTGGCAGGCGGGCCAGCTCGGCCCCATCCGAGGCCGAGAGGGCGAGGAGCAGCGCTCGCCCGCCGCCCGCCTCGACCGATGGGCCGGCCACGAAGAGCACCTTGTCGGCCAGCAGCATCGCCCGCACCACGATGGGCAGGGCCTTCGCCCACTGCTCCTTCGATTCGCCGCGCTTCACGGCGAAGAGGCGGTAGGGGCCGTCCTCGAACTGATTCGACCAGTGGACGCTCCTCCGCCCGTAGCCATAGACCATCCCGTCATCGCCGACGAGCAGCCTGCCGTAGACGAGGTCCCTGTCGCGTCCGCTGCATCCCGTCGCGAGGGAGCAATGGGTGCCGAGAATCCAGTATGAGCGATGGGGCCAGGCGTCGTCGAGGAAGCCTGTGAGGGTGAGGAGGTGGGGGTTGCCCTTCGGCCGGGCGGCGCCCTGCGGGTCGAAGGCGAGGTCGCGCAGGTAGGTGAACTCCCCGTCGCCGACGAGGATGTCTGAGAGCGCCCCCGGCATGGTGCAGGGGCCGAACTGCTTGGGCTGGCGGCCAGTGGCGGGGTCAGGGCTGTAGATGGCCGTCGTGGAGAGGAGCTTGCCCGAGGCGGGCTCGATGCGGTGCAGGTCAATCCCGCCATCGAGATAGGATGACCTGCCGGCAGCGGCCCAGGCCACGCCGTCGCGGATGAGGACGCTGCCGTGGGCGGGGGAGACTGATTCGAGCTGGCCGCGGGCGACGATGCGGCGGTCCTCACGGGCAGCGCGGAGGCGCCAGGCGAGCGCGCCGTCGGAGGCCCGCAGGCTGTAGACATAGCCGTCGGCGCAGCCGAAGAGAGCGCGCCCCTGGTGAATGGTCGGCGGGGAGTCCACGCGCGCCCCAGCGGAGAACTGCCAGGCTGGCCGGCCGCTCCGCGCGTCGAGCGCGCACATGCGATGCGCGTCCACGGAGGCCAGGAACACCTTGCCCTCGGCGACGGTGGGGCTGGTGAGGACGCCGCCGACGTCGGCCTGCCAGATGCGGCTCAGGGCGGCGGGCACGGGCGAGCGGGTGCTGCCGCTTCGCTGAGCGTCGTGGCGATACGTCGGCCAGTCCTGCTCATTTCGGATTTCGGATTCGGGATTTTGGATTTCAGAAAAGGCAGGGCCGCGCTCAAGGCGTTCGGCACCCGACCTGTCTCCTCCGGCGGAGGACGTGAGGGCGAAGAAGCCGGCGAGCTTGGCCGTGATGTAGCAGCCGCAGGCGTGGGGCGGCGCGTAGAGGAGGCCGTTGGCCGGCATCACGCCGTAGCGGCAGACGCCGCGGACCCAACTGTTCCAGAGCACCTCACCCGTCTGAAGGTCAATGAACTCGACGCCGCGCCGGCCGCCCAGGACGTAGCGGTCGGTGGCCTTGTTGCTCCAGCAGCGGTGATGGTGGCCGGGGTTCTCGGGAGCGAGTTCCTTGAGGAGCTTGCCCGTCGCCAGGTCGTGCTGGGCGACGAAGTAGGGCCCCCACGCCGGCCCTCGGGTCTTCTGGGCCTTCTTCGCCGGCTTCTCCTCGAACGGCTTGAAGCCACCGAGCCAGAGCGAGCCGCTGATGAGAAAGGCGTCGCGAAGCTGCACGAGCGTGGCCGGCTGCGTCCAGAGCGCCTTGCCCGTCTCAGGCGAGAGCGCTGTCACCGTCTCATCGTTCGCGCAGACCACGGCCCTGTCGCAGGCGACGCGCATCGGCGGAGCCGGGGCCGCCCAGAGCTCGCGCCCCGTCTTGAGGTCGAGGCACGTGACCTCGCCGCCGAGCTGGTAGAACACCCTGTCGCCGACAGCGGACAGTGAGCAGGGCTTGAGCCAGCCGCGCAGCAAGGGCTTCCGCCAGAGCAGCCGCCCGGAGTCGGCGTCGAGCGCGGCAACGGCCACGGGGGCCTGGTTCTCCGTCGCGCGAAGCTCCTTGACCAGAGGCTCGGCGGAGTCGCGGACGTAGACGGGCGACTTGTCCTGCACGACGAGGCGCGCCCACTTGTCCAGCTCGGCGACCCGCTCCTTCGTGACGCTGCGGACGGCGAGGAGGAGGGTGCCGTTGTGGCACAGAATCTCCTCCGTGCCTTCGGTCCCCTCGTAGGTTCTCACGGCCTCGCCTGTGGCCGCATCGAGGGCAGAGAGCGGGGCGTGGAGGCCGAGGGTCACGTAGACGCGGCTGCCCACGGCGACGAGCCGGCGCTGAAGCTGCGGCGGCACGGCGCCCCAGTTGACGATGTGGGGGAACCAGGGGGCGCAGGGCCGCCTCCAGAGGAGCACGCCGTTGAAGGCGTCGCGGGCGATGACCTGCCACTGAGGGAGCTTGCGGAGCGAGTCGGCGGGCGCCTCGTCGGCGACGTAGAAGATGCGGCCGCCCGCCGAGACGAGGGCGAAGACGCTCGGCGTGTGCTCGTGGCTCCGCGCGTGGCGCGGCCCGGCGAGCCACTGGACGCCGCGCGGAGGGCCAACCGCCGCGTCGTGGGCCACCGCGTTGCCGCTCGCGTTGTGCAGGTAATGTGTCCAGTCGTCCGTCTCCTTCGGGCGTGGCTTTACGAGCTTCCGCCCGCCGATGAGCGCCACGCCGTTGGGCGCGAGCACCCGCAGGATTTCCTCACTTGCCACTTGGCACTCGCCACTCGCCACTACCAGATTCACCAGGTTGTCGGCGTACGGCAGCCGCTTGCCGTCGAAGTGTTCGGCTGAGACGGGGCCATAGAGCCCCAGCTCCTGGATGTGCTGCCGCGCGAGCCGCACCTTCTGCGCATCGGCGTCGAGGCCGTGCACCAGATAGCTCTCGTTCGCGCGCACCGCGGCCGTGAGCTTCCCGTCGGCGCAGCCGAGGTGGACGATGAGGCCGCCGCGGACCCCCGCGGCGTCCAGAAGCTGGCGCGCGTCCTCCGCGGCCCCGAAGCACAGGGATGCAGCAAGCGCCGTGAGCGCTAAGTTCTTCATTCGCGCTCTCCTTTGCAGATGTGGGGCGCCGCATGCCCGACACGCCGGCGCCGCAGCGCTCTTCCTGTGGGCTATGCCGTGTCCCCCGCCGCCGCGCCCGCGTCGCGCGCGAAGTGGGTGCGGAGCAGAGCGTAGTCGGCTGAGCCGCCGCGCACCTGCCGCGCCGCGGCGAGGGCCGCCTCACGCATCTCCGCCGCGGAGAGGGGACGGAACTCCCGTGCCGCCTGCGCGGCGCGGCGGACCTGCGCAGCCGAAGTCGCGCCAACGAGGGCGCAGGCCACGCCCGGGATGCTCAGGGGGTAACGGAAGGCCCGGTCGTAGTCCTTAGCCAACTGGCCTTCGCCGCCGAGCACCTTCATCGCGGCCAGGCCCATGCCCAGCTTGTGGCAGCGGCGGAGGAGACCGTCGCCCGCCTCCGCCACGGCCAAGGCGTTGATGAAGGGCATAGCCACGTCCAGGTCGTCCGCGGCATCCAGAATGCCCATCGCGGCGGCGTGCGGGGGGTGAATGGTCATGCCGGTGAAGCGCGTGAGCCCCTGGCGTTTGGCATTGCGGAGGTAGGCGAGGGCGCCATTGGGGCCGACGATGGCCTTCACGTCCTGCCAGTCTCTCGGAATGCCCACGCCGTGGAGAAGCAGAAGGTCCACGCGGTCGGTTCGCAGGCGCTTGAGGCTCTCGCGGAGGTCGGCCTCGGCCTCCTTCGCGCCGATGTGGTCGAGCTTGGTGGCGAGGAACACGGCGTCGCGGTCGCGGCCCAGGAGGCGACCGAGGCTGGCCTCGGAGTCCACGTAGTTCGGCGCCGTGTCGAAGTAGCCGATGCCGCAGTCGAGCGCGGCTTCAACGATTGCTCGCGTGTCCGTCATCGGCTCCTTTGCGATCCAGGCGCAGCCGAGGCCGAGAATGGTAACGGGCACGCCCGTCCTGCCCAGCACCCGCAGCGGAATGCCTGCTTCGGGCGTCCGGACTGCTCGCGGCGCGGCGCAGCCGATCTGCGCCGCGGCGCCAGCCGCCAACGATGCCCTCAATGCCTCCCGCCGCGTCATTCTCATCTGCTGTCCTCTCTTCCTCACGCGTCACGCATCACGCATCACGCTCTCTCACCACGGATTGGCCTGCGCCATGTCCCAGGCTTGGAGACTGGTCACCTTTGCGGCCCCACCGCGGCTGAAGAGGACGACGCCGCGCGCGTCGGGGCGGGTCGGGTAGACTGCCCGCGCGACGGCCTGGCGGCCGTTGGCGAAGACCTCGACGAGCGACTTATCCACGAAGACGCGGAGCCTGAGCGCCTCGCCGGGCTTCAGCTCGAACGGCCCGCCCTCGACCGCCTTGCGCCCCTCGCCCAGGCTCGATTGCGTCGTGTCCACCTTCAGCTTCTTCTCCGCCGCGTCGTAGAAGATGGCCGTCTGCTCCTTGCCGTCGGGCGAGCAGCAGACCTTGACGCCGCACTGCGCGGCGCCCTCGGGCGCCATCTCGATGTCCAGCTCGAGGCTGTTGCCGCTCACGTCCTTGAGAGGCAGTTCGCCATCGGCGGGAATGGTCAGGTTCTCGTGCTTCCTGGGGTTGTAGCGGAGGATGGCCAGCTCGTCGGGCGGGGCCATGCGAAGGGACTTGTCCTCGCCGAGGGAGAGGACGCGCGGGAGGCTCATGGTGCCTGACCAGCCGCTCGCGGCCTGGGTCTCGCGCTTCCGGCCGTCGAAGACCCATGCCCACATGATCCGCCGCCCCTTGTCGTCCACCAGGCTCTCGGGGGCGAAGAAATGGTTGTCCACCCAGGTCATTCGCCCGTGGGTTTCGGGCGTGAAGCGGTCGTTCTCGTAGCGGCCGAGGTAGTACTGGCAGCCGAGGTTGTGGCTGATGAACAGGATCATGTGGCGGTCGCCGAGGGGGAAGAAGTCGGGGCACATGTTGTCCTCGTCGGCCCGCGTCCACTTGCGGTCGCTCTGGTAGAACGGGTGGAGATACGTCCACTTCGCCAGGTCGTCGGAGGCGAAGAGGTAAAGGGTGTCGCCCTGATGCTGGGGCATCTTCTGCTTGAGGCCGAACTCGCGGAGGACCAGGAGGTTGCCTGTGAGCATGTAGTAGCGGCCGCCCTTCTCCCAGATGGCCGAGGGGTCGGCGGCGCCGTAGACCGTGCCGTCGGGTAGGGCGGCGAGGCCGTGGGCGGTCTCGCGGATGACGGGGTTGTGAGGGCTCTTGGTCCAGCGGTCGAGCTCGTCGTCGGTGCTGGTGGCGATGCAGATGCCGCAGGGGTTTCCGAGGCCCCAGTAGGTGATGGTCGGCACGCCGTTCTTGTCAACGAAGGCTCCGCCGCTGAAGATGCCGTTGTCGGCCCCGCCGGGCTCCAGGGCGAGCGGGTGGTGCCGCCAGTGGAGGAGGTCCTTGCTCGAAATGTGCGCCCAGCAGTGGCCCTTCTCGGTCTGGACGATGTACATGAGGTGGTAGCGCCCCTTCCAGAAGAGCGCGCCGTTGGGGTCGAATGGCCCGCAGAGCCCCTCGGGCGTGACGACGTGGTAGCCCGGGCGATAGGGGTCGGCCTGGAGCTTCGCCCTCAGCTCCCGGGTGCCCTGGATCAGCCGGTT
>VGYV01000199.1 GCA_016872855.1 Planctomycetota bacterium | reverse complement strand
TTCTTGTCGGGCACTTCCACCGACATCGCCGGGTCGAACGGCGGCACGGGCATGGGCGGGAGCTTCATGTCGCCGTAGAGCGACCGCATGGCGCCCTCCCAGGTCTGCTCCGGGTGCTCGCGGACCCGCTCGCGGATGGTCTTGAGCTTGTGCGCTGCCAGTTCCGCCATGAACTCGCGCGCTGTGGTAGCTTTGGAGTCGAATGGCAGCTTGGGCGGGCGCCAGAGGCCGCCTTGCCCGGGCTGGCGGCCCGGCGCGTAGAAGTGCCACACCGCCGCGTTCCCCAGCGAATCAGCGTGTGGGTTGCCCGCCTGGATGTTGTCCACCACGTCCTTCGCCAGGTCCCACACGCGTCCCTGGCCGCCGGCCTCGGCGATGGTCAGCTCGACGGACGTGGTGTCGCACGTGTACTCGCCTCGGTTGCCAATCACAATCGAGAGAAGATCACCCCTCTCGACCGTTGTTTGGAGTGCGGCCTTCAGGCCGTCTCTTTGCTCGCCTTCGCCCCCGGCTGGATACGGGCTGAAGCCCGCACTCCAAACCCCACCGCGGTCTATTGCCCCGCGAGCCAGCACCTTGCGGCCGGCTTTGGAGTCGTGGACGACGGACCATTCGACCCCGTTGCCGCCCGAGGGGTGCGCATCGGCGACCCTGCCCTTCACAACCACCGCGCCCGCGATGGGGCTCTTCCAGCCAACCGCGATGTCGCAGTCAGGGCCTGGGTGGACGGCGATGCTGCGCGGCGGGAGCTTGATGATGCCGCCGAGGAGCGTGCCCGGCTCCTTGCCGGGGTACGCGAAGACGCTTGGCGTCTGCTTGCTCCCCCAGCCCGCCACGGCTGTGGTCCCATCGCGCGCATCAACCTTGCCCGTCAGCATCTCCGCTGCCGGGGGAAACTCCTTCTGCGTCGCCGGCACCGGCTTCGGCTCAGGCTTCGGCTGTGGCGTGGCGAGGACGAAGAAGCCGAACTCCGGCGCCAGAATCGGCCCCGTCTCCAGGTCAATCGGCTGGAACGAGAAGCTGCCGGAGCCGGTGCGGACAGTCAGAATGGTGCGCGCCGGGCCGCGAACCGCCGAGGTGTAGAGGACGGGGACGACGATGCCGCGCCGGGCATTGCCTCCCGCGGGCGACTTCCACGAGAGCGGGCCGGCCATCGTCGTCCGTCCGTCGCCCGACAGCGGCTTCGCAGTGCCGAGCATGCCCAGGGAATGCGTGGACTCGATCCTGCCGTCGAAGGGCAGGTTCTCCGTCCCCTTCTTGAACCCCCATTCCACGGTCAGCTCGGTGTACCTCCAGACCAGGCGCTCGTGTCCGCTGACCTTCTGCCCGGCCATGTCGCGCAGATCGGTTGCCGGAGCCTGTGTCGTCTCCCCCGCCGTCGTCCTGGCGGCGAGAAGCAACGCCGCGGCGACCATCCCTGCGGCCAGATGAAGTGACCACTCGTGGGCGTTCATGAGCGATTCTCCCTCGGAAGGGATTGGGACCACCAACTCGGAGTGTAGCAGGTCGTGGCCGCGACAGCAAGGACCAGCAGGGGCCGGGGTGCACGACGCCAGAGGCTCTTGCACGCGCCGGGGCGCGGCAATAGAATGGGCGCCGATCGCGCGGGAGGGACACACAGGGAAGGAGACGCCCCCGTGCATCAACTTCGTGCGGCAGCGGCGCTGGCCGCGGCGCTCGGCGCGGGCGTGGGTTGGGGCGGACAGGAGACGCTTCGGGCCGACTTGCGGAAGCTGACCGCCCTTCGCGACGGCCTCCTGGCTGAGCTGGGCAGGCGGGAGGCCGCGGACCGAGCCAAGGGGCCGGCGCGGAACCTCTACCTGCGGCTCGACGAGGGGGCCGACCGCGACGACCTGAACATCGTCCTCCGTCAGACCGGCGGCGCGTGGCGCGCTGCCTACGCCGAGGTCCCCGCCTGGGCTCAGGGCACGATGCAGGAGTGGCGCGGCTTCCACCTGGCCAATGGCGCCGGCATCGCCTGGCGGAACACGCTCCGCTTCCCAGTGGACGCGACGCAGGCGAAGCTCGATGCGGGCAGCCTCGGCGGCTCGCTCGCCATCGAGTTCCGGCTCGACCAGACCCTCGACGAGAAGCTGCCGCCCGGCGAGCCGCTGTCGTGGTGGGACCGCTTCATCCCGACGGGCCACTCCACCCCGCGAAGGCAGTCGTACACGCTGGACGCGGTCGTGCACGAGGACGCCGTGCTCCTCGACCTGGTGCTTGAGGGCGGCGTGCGCTGGGAGCCGAAGAAGAAGGGCGAGAAGCAGCCAGCGACCGTCATCCGCCCCATCTTTGTGCGCCTGATCGTGCCAAGCACGCGCTTCACCGCTATCCGCGTGCAGACGCCGACCTGGAACGGCGGGTTCCACGAAGGCGACGCCACGGGGCTGCGCCTCGAAGGCGAGAGGCTTGCGGGCACGCTCGTCATCTTCCTGCACTCGGACGGCTGGATTCCCGGCGGCGGCAAGACGCCTCAGATGCCGCCACTGGCGCTCAAGTTCGAGGTGGACGCCAGCCTCAGACATCACGCGCTGAGCGGCAAGTTCAGAGCCAGCGGCGACATGGGCACCTACGAAGGTCAGGTCCGCGGCCGCGGCGGCAAGGCCGTGACAGGGCGCTTTCAGGCCAACGGTGACCTGGGCGAGCAGGTCGGAGCGCTTGACGGGATGATGCTCGACAATCCAGAGAAGACCGAGGACCGCCTGAAGGCCGAACTACGAACGGGGGAGAATGCCGTCGCGGCGCGTGTCAACGCGGTGATGCACCACATTCGGGCGCTGCATCTGGCGCTTCAGCACTATCCCCTGCCACTCGACGAGGCATTGGCTCAGACCGATGCCGCGGCGCCCGACTGGGCGGGCGCGGACGCGGCGCAGGTTGACGCCTACTGCCGCGAGGCGGCAGCGATGCTCCCAGGCGTCCCTTCCCCCGCCGACTCGGCCTTGCCGACCCCTGTTCCCGAAAGCGGCCTGGAGGCCGACTGGTCGCCCATCCGCGACTGGCAGCTCCTCGGCCCCTTCGAGCAGCGGGCGGGCACGGAAAACGACACCGCCCTCGTCCCGGAGGTCGTCCCGCTCCCCGGCGTGAGGCACTTCCAAGACACCGACCGCTTCGGCGCGAAGAGGGCCGACGCGCCGAGGCAGTCCTGGCAGGCCGTCCAGTGCGACGGGCCGCGCCTGGCCCCGCCCTGGGAACAGCCGAGCGTCTACAACCGCTTCCGGGGCGAGTTGTGGTACGGGGCGGCGGAACTGAAGAGTGAAGCCGCGCAGAAAGCGTGGCTGTGCCTGGAGGCGGGGGACTTCGCCAAGGTGTGGGTGAACGGCCGCCTTGTGTGGGCCGACACGCCCAAGCCCTGGCGGTATCGCAGCAGAGGCGGGGTCGTCGTGCCCATCGCCCTGGCGGCCGGCGCCAACAAGCTCCTCGCCCGTGTCCACCGGGACAGGGAGCCATCGTGGCTGCGCGTCGCCTACTCGCTCCGCGAGCCTCGCAACGTAGCCACAAGCGTCCCGCTTGTGGCCGATCGCAAGCGGGACGCTTGCGGCTACGTCTTCCCCGACGCCACGCCGCCGCTCGCGTGGGACATCGAGAAGGGGATCAACATCGCCTGGCGGAAGCCCGAACTTGGCGGCAAGACGCGGCCTGTCCTCGTCGGCGACGCGCTCCACGTCACCAGCCCGCCCAACATGCTCCATTGCGTGGACGCGGCCACGGGCCAGCTCCGCTGGTCGCGCGAGGCGAAGCTCGAGGAGTTCGTTGACCCCAAAGCCATCGAGGCCTGGCGGCGGGTGGAAGACCCAGCTCAACGCCTTGCCCTGCTCAAGCGGCTCCACGGCGAAGTCGGGCTCGGGTCCTATCGCATCGAGGACTTGCGGCTGGCCGCCAATGCCGACACGCTGTTCGTGACCACCCAGGCCCAGGGCCTCGCCTTCCGCGTGCGGCGCCGACCCGACGGGCGGGAGAGCTACGCGCGCCTCTGGGAGAGCAACTACGAGCACGGCGGCTTCGGCACCCTCGCCGCGCCATCGGTCGCCACGGAGAGGTTCCTCTTCTCCGCGATGCCGGTCCTGGAGCGCGGCCCACACTGCCCCGACGCGCGGGTGGAACTACACGCCCAGGACGCCGCGACGGGCCGCCCCCTCGCCCGCCTGAAGCCGGCCATCGAGAACGCCGTGGCGCACGACGTGGCGCCCGTCGTGGCCGGCGGCTATGTCTTCTGCCTCGATTCGGGCGGCGGAACACACGGCGGGCACCAGACCCACGGCCAGGTGGCCATTGCCACGGCGGACGAGAAACTGCTCCTCGTCGCGCGGAACCTCATCGAGCTCGGCACGCGCGTCAGCCCGGTCTTCGCCGGCGAACGCATGTACCTCCGCTCCCCGCAGGCCCTCACCTGCATCGCCGTGACGACGCCCGAGGGCAGACGCCACCAGGCGGAGCGTCTGGCCAAGACCCTCGTCGCCTCCCTCGGCCCCCCGCCCACCACCGCCGCCCCGCGCGAGGTCGAGCCGAAGAAGCTCCCCCCGCCTCATGGCTGGCCCGTGAGCAAGTTGCGCGATGGGCGCGCCCCGGAGCTCTGGTTGGCGGCCGGCCCGTTGCCTCCGGATGGTGATGCACCGCTTCGGCTCTCGATGGAGGAAGGCGGCCTGCTCAAGCTCGGCGGCGTCAGCGACAAGCTCAGGCCACTTTCGCGCGAGCACGCCTTCAATGACCCGCCGCTCTACCGACGCACCTACGAGCTTCAGGGCACTGGGGACATCGTCCCGTCATTCTCCACCCGGATTGACCCACGCGGCTTCAGCAGCGCCGCTGGCCTGGGCATCGCCGTCACCATACTGGACAACCCGCGTGACCGTGTCGTCGTGCCGACCTTCGACCATCCTGCCGTGATGCAGGGCGGGGGCAAGCAGGCCCTCAAGCGCGGCGAGCCGCTCCACCTGAAGCCCGGCCTCTACTTCTTCATGGTCGCCGTACACCCAAGCTACTACAAGGCCGAGCAGAAGGAGGAGATACCGCCCGTCGCCGTGGCGAAGGCCATCGAGAAGGGCGGGTTGAAGGACATCGGCTGGCCGAAGGCCTGGCAGGTCTTCGGGCCGCTGCCGCCCGACGCCCCGCCGCTGGAACGCGACGAGCTGAAGCGAATCCCCGAAAAGCTCGCCGTCGGCGACCGCGAGTATCCCCCATTCGCCATCCCGTCCGACGCCGGCACGGTGTATCTCACGAGCCTGCTCGACCTGCGCCCCGGCCAGAAGCCCGACGTGGCGAACGCCCCGAAGAGCGTGCGCATCGGCACACCGAGTGTCGCCTACGCCTTTGCAGTGGTCGAGTGCCCGGCCGACGGCATCCTCTACGTCAACGCGAGCGGCGACTGGTTCATGACCTGGTATCTCGACGGCGAGGCCATCTACGACACGATGGCGAGCGGCAACGGGGCCGCCGCGACCGACCTCGCGGCCCACCCCTTCGCCATTCGCGCCACGAAGGGCAAACACGTCTTGGCCGTTCAGGTGAAGCCGGGGAGCAAGGGCTGGTCGTTCACCAGCATCGCAGGCTTCGCTGTCGCTCCCGAGGGCCTCGCCGAGTTCCGCGTGCCCTCGAAGGCGAAGAAGTCGGAGCCTGACTTCCGCTTCGCCCCGGCCTTCAAGGAGATACCGCACCCGCCCACGCGGATGCGTCGCTGGCTCGAGCGCGCCCGGGCCTGCCAGGCGCGCCTCGAGGCCGTCGTCCGCGACCTCCCCGGCAGCGAGGAGGCGAAAGCCGCCGCGGCCATCCTGGCCCAGATAGCTTCCAGCGATTCGGCGGCGCCTTGACCGGCACCAAGACTGCCCAAAGGCAGGCGCCCACAGCCGGCTGTGGGCGCCCGAACCAGGGTAGCGACCCGTTTGGAGTGCTGCCTTCAGGCAGTCTTCGCCCCAATGAGCCGAATCGCTGGAAGCTATTAGGCAAAGGTGCCGAACTCGCGGCAGGCCGCGAAGAGGGCGACGATATTGGCGAGGGGGACCTCCGGCTCCAGGACATGGGTGGGGCTGATGATGAGGCCCCCGTTGGCGCCGTACTTCTCGATGCACTCCTTCACGCGCGCCCGCACCTCTGCCGCCGTGCCCCAGGGCATGGTGCTCTGCGTGCCGATGCAGCCGTCGAACGTCAGCCGCCGCCCGAAGCGCTTGTGGACCGCGTCTACGTCGAGGCACTCGGGCTGGAGGGGGTTCAGGATGTCGAGCCCGGCCTCGACCAGCTCGGGCACGATGGCCGCGATGTTGCCGTCGCTGTGGTACCAGATCTTCGCCTGCGGGCAAATCTCCTTGATGGCCCGCCAGACCTTGGCCCAGCGCGAGTGGATGAGGCGGCGCCAGACGTCCGGCGAGAAGATTAGCGCCTTCTGGCTCGCCACGTCGTCGCCCGTTGTGATCATGTCGGCCCCAGCCTTTGCGAAGGCCACGGCGCGGATCATGTTCTGCTCGAAGAGGCGCTCGAGCAAGCACTCGGCCCACGCCGGCCGCTCGATGGTGTCGAAGAGGAACTGCTCGTAGCCGCGAATCTGCCAGGCCGATTCATACATGTGGCCGACCCATCCGACGGCCACCTTGCCGGCGGCATGGGCCGCAGCCACGTCGGTCGCCAGGTGGTCCGTGCCCCAGTCGCTCACGTCCTCCAGAGGGTAGTCCTCGATCTCCTTCAGGCTTGCGGCGTTGCGGAGCGGCGAGATGTAGCCCCAGAAGTGGTAGAAGCGTGCGGGCACCATCGCCACGCCGTGGCCGTCGAGCGTCGTGCCTTCGGGCAGTGTCTCGCCTGCCCAGTAGCGCGAGTAGTCGGGCGCCTTCGTCCCCTCGGGCCGTTTGAGGCCCAGGCCGGCCGAGCGATAGAAGCCGTAGTGGCCGCCGATGTCCTCCGTTCCGATATGCTCGGCCACCCGCTTGCGCAGGTCATCGGTGAACCCAGCGTGATAGAGGATGCGGCTCGGCCGCCGATGCTCCGTCGTCGCCACAAAGTCCGCCCAGTCGCTGCCCATCTCCGCTCCTCCGTCCTGGTCGCCTGTTGCTCCTGCTCGGCCGACCCACCTTTGCACGAAGCCCATCATAGCGGACCCGTGACGCAATGCAAGGGACGGCCGCATCTCGGGTATGGCCCCAGCTCTGGCAACCCGCATCGGCTGCGGTCGTCGTCGTTGTCGTCGTCCTCGTCGTCGGATCTCCGACGGAAAAGCGCCAGAACTCGACGACGGCGACGAGGACGACGACGAGCACGGGAAAACGGGAACCGGGCCGTGTGCATTGTGACGTGTCTCTCCCGTGGCAGGCGGATTGAGGCCCCGGCGTGCCCCTGCCTCGACTTACTACTCCGGCCGCAAATCAGTTTGCACCCACCAGCTCCGTGCGCCGGTGGCCAGGGCGGCGAATGTAGCCGCAAGCGTCCCGCTTGCGGTCGTGTTCCCCAATCTCCGCCCATTCTCCGGCCATTCGCCCCGCGTCGCGCGCTCTCTCCCCCCAGTACAACGAAATTCCGGGCCGATCATGAGCGGCCTGAGAGTGAAAAAAAACGGCTCTTCAGGCGATGTTGAGTTCGTCAATATCGAGAACACCCAGGATCTCGCGAGTGCCTTGCTCGCCCACGATCGTGACGAAGAGGAGGACAGCCTCGTCGGGCCGAAGCCGGAACTTCATGCCAAATAGCTTTCAGCGATTCGGCGGCGCCTTCAGAGGGGATAAGACTGCCTAAAGGCAGGACTCCGAACCAGGAGAGCGGCTCGTTTGGAGTCCTGCCTTCAGGCAGTCCTTACCCCAATGAGCCGAATCGCTGAAAGCTATTTGGCCTGTGTCTTAGGTGGCCACAGGCAGGATGCCTGTGCCACGAGGATGGTGCGATGGGGATTGTGGTTGAGCACAGGGGCGTTTACGCCACCCACGGCGGCCTGGCTTGGGGCCTCGGCCTCTCGTCGCTCGTCGCCGCGATGGTGTTGCTGCCGCTGTCCATCCCGCCCATCGCCCTCGTGCTGCTGCCCGTGACGGCTGCGGTGGCGGTGGCGTGGGCCGTGATGAGCCTCGCCGCAGTGGGCGTGGGCGTCGCGTGCCTCTGCTTCGCCCGCGACGGCTCCGGCAAGTACGCCCTGATGGGCATCTGCTGGGCGCTGCTCTCCTGGGTGCTGACCGTGGGCATCACCTTCCGCTTCTTCTTCGTGTTCGTGGCGATGATCGAGGAGTAGCCCTGCGGGGCTTCCGGTATCGGCACATGAGTGACCACGGAACCATCACCCGCGTCTCCGGCCCCATCGTGCAGGCCACGGGCCTGGCCGACGCGATGATGTACGAGGTCGTCGAGGTGAGCCGCCTGCGCCTCGTCGGCGAGGTGATCCGCCTCAGGGGCGACCTGGCGACCATCCAGGTCTACGAGGACACCACGGGCGTCCAACCCGGCGAGCCGGTCCGCCGCACGGGCGCGCCGCTGTCGCTCTCGCTCGGGCCGGGCTTGATCGGCAGCATCTACGACGGCATTCAGCGCCCGCTGCCCGAGATCGCCCGCGAGAGCGGCTCGTTCATCCGCCGCGGCGAGAAGGTGCCCCCCCTGCCAATGGACAGGGAGTGGCACTTCGTACCATCCGTGGCCGAAGGGGCCACGGTCGCACAGGGCCAGGTGCTCGGCACCGTGCAGGAGACCCCGTGCATCCAGCACCGCGTCCTCTGCCCGCCGGGCGTGAGCGGCACGCTGGCCAAGGTGGTCCCCGAGGGGGATTACACGGTCTCAGATGTCGTCGCGCTCATCCGCAGGCCGGGGCGCGACCTGGGGGTGTCGATGGTGCAGCGGTGGCCCGTGCGTCAAGCACGGCCCTACGGACTGCGCCTGCCGCCCACGGCGCCCCTCATCACGGGCCAGCGGGTGATTGACACCCTGTTCCCCATCAGCCGCGGCGGCGCCGCGGCCATCCCAGGCGGCTTCGGCACGGGCAAGACCATGACCCAGCACGCCCTGGCCAAGTGGAGCGACGCGGACATCATCGTCTACGTGGGCTGCGGCGAGCGCGGCAACGAGATGACCGACGTGCTGGCCAGCTTCCCCGAGCTGGTGGACCCCCGCACCGGCCGCCCGCTGATGGAGCGCACGGTGCTCATCGCCAACACCTCGAACATGCCCGTCGCCGCACGCGAGGTCTCCATCTACACCGGCATCACCATCGCCGAATACTTCCGCGACATGGGCTACCACGTGGGCGTGATGGCCGATTCGACCTCGCGGTGGGCCGAGGCCCTGCGCGAGCTGGCGGCCCGCCTGGAGGAGATGCCCGCTGAGGAGGGCTTCCCAGCCTACCTGCCCAGCCGCCTGGCCGACTTCTACGAGCGTGGCGGAGCCGTCGAGACCCTCGGCGGCAAGCGCGCCTCCATCAGCATCGTCGGCGCCGTCTCACCGCCAGGCGGCGACTTCTCGGAGCCTGTGACCCAGCACACGCGCCGCTTCATCCGCTGCTTCTGGGCGCTCGACACCCCGCTGGCCAACGCCCGCCACTACCCAGCCATCCACTGGCTCCGCAGCTACAGCGAGTACGCGGCCGACGTGGCTGAGTGGTGGCAGGAGACCGAGCCCGAGTGGCCCCACCTGCGCCAGCGCTTCATCGAACTCCTCCAGCGCGAGGACCGCCTCCAGCAGATCGTCAAACTCGTCGGCCCCGACGTGTTGCCCGACAGCCACCGCCTGGTCCTCCTGGCCGCCGAGATGATCAAGAACGGCTTCCTCCAGCAGAACGCCTTCGACGCGACCGACATGTACTGCGTCCCCCGCAAGCAGGCGGCCCTGATGCGCCTGATCCTCGAGTTCCACGACCGCGCCGAGCGCGTGATTGGCAAGGGCGCGCCGCTCGTCAGAGTCCGCGACCTCGCCTGCGTCAACGAAATCGTCCGCGCGCGCTCCACCGTGCCCAACGACAAGCCGGAGGGCCTCGACGCCCTCCGCGACCGCATGCGAGCCCAGCTCGACGAGCTGGAGAGGAGCCTCTCGTGATTGCCGATTGGCGATTGCCGATTGCCGATTTCAGACCGTCGGACTGCCGACTTGCGGCGTCGCGGCTCAAGGGGAACCGCCCGTGACCAGCATCCAGGACCGCGGACTGGAATACGTAGGGTTGGAGCAGGTGGCCGGCCCGCTCATCTTCGTCGAGGCCGTGCGCGACGTCGGCTACGGCGAGGTGGCCGAGGTGCGCGACGCCCAGGGCAACACGCGCCTCGGCACGGTCCTCGAAGTCTCAGACAAGCGGGCCGTCGTCCAGGTCCTCGAGGGCACCAGCGGCCTCGCGGGCCGCTCCACCCGCGTCCGCTTCCTCGGCAAGCCCATGCGCCTGCCCGTCTCCCGCGCCATGCTCGGGCGCGTCTTCGACGGCATCGGGCGGCCCATAGACGGCGGCCCGCCGCCCCTCGGCGGCGACGAGCGCGACATCGGCGGCCAGCCCATCAACCCCTTCTCCCGCGAATACCCCCGCGACTTCATCCAGACCGGCATCTCGGCCATTGACGGCATGAACACCCTCGTGCGGGGCCAGAAGCTGCCCATCTTCTCGGGCAACGGCCTCCCCCACGACCGCATCGCCGGGCAGATCGCCCGCCAGGCCAGGCTCCTCGAGGGGTCACATCTTCATTTCGCACATGGCGGCCATGTGCCAAATGAAGATGTGACCCCCGAGTTCGCCATCGTGTTCGGCGCGATGGGCGTGAAGCACGACGTGGCGCACTTCTTCACCCGCTCGTTCGAGGAGAGCGGCGTCCTCGGCAACGTGGCGCTCTTCCTCAGCCTGGCCAGCGCCCCCTCCATCGAGCGCCTCCTCACCCCGCGCTCCGTCCTCACCCTCGCCGAGCACCTGGCCTTCGACTGCGGCCTCCACGTGCTCGTGCTGCTCACGGACATGACGAACTACTGCGAATCGCTCCGCGAGATCGGCACCGCACGCGGCGAAATCCCCGCACGAAAGGGCTACCCAGGCTACCTCTACAGCGACCTCGCCTCCATCTACGAGCGCGCCGGCCGCGTCAAGGGCTCCCCTGGCTCCATCACCCAGATGGCCATCCTCACCATGCCGAGCGACGACATCTCGCACCCCGTGCCCGACCTGACCGGCTACATTACCGAGGGCCAGATCGTGCTGGAGCGCGACCTGTTCCAGCGCGGCATCTACCCGCCCATCGCGGGCCTGCCCAGCCTCTCGCGCCTGATGAAGGACGGCATCGGCGCGGGCCGCACCCGCGACGACCACGGCCCACTCGCCAGCCAGCTCTTCGCCGCCTACGCCGTCGTCAAGCGCGTCCGCGGCCTCGCCGCCGTCATCGGCGAGGAGGAACTCCCCACCCTCGACAAGGAGTACCTCGCCTTCGGCGAGGCATTCGAGCGCCGCTTCCTCAGCCAGCCCGAGGACGAGAACCGCCCCATCGAGCAGACCCTCGACCTGGGCTGGGAGGTGCTCTCAATGCTCCCCCGCTCCGAACTCTACCGCATCAGCGACAAGCTGCTCGACGCCCGCTACCGCGCGCCCGCCGCCGTCGAGGTCGTCGAGCGCAAGGAAGCCGACGCCGAGCCCAAAGAGGGATAGCCCGTGGCCAAGATTGACGTGCCGCCCACCAAGTCGAGCCTCCTCACCCTCCAGCGCGGCCTGGACTCCGCGCAGGAGGGCTACGACCTGCTCGAGCAGAAGCGGCAGATTCTCGTGCTCGAGCTGATGGGCCGCATCGAGGCGGCCAAACGCGCCCAGGCGGACGTTGATGCGGCGATGGCCGCCGCCTTCGCCGCCCTGCGCGACGCCGCGCTCCGCAGCGGCACCGAAGCCCTGGCTCGCGAGGCCATCGGCATCATCCGCCGCCACAGGCTCGACTACCGCGGCCGCCCAGTCATGGGCATTGACCTGCCCGCCGTCGCCGCCGAGCACGAGCCCCCCAAGCCCGAGTTCAGCACCGCCGCGGGCGGCGCGCTCTCCGACGAGGTGATGAAGCGATTCACGGCGGCCCTCGACGCCATTGCACGCCTGGCCGAGGTCGAGAACGCCGTCCTCCGCCTCGCCTCAGAGGTCCGCAGAACCCAGCGCCGCGTGAACGCACTCGACAAAATCTTCATCCCAGACTACAAGGAGACCGTGGCCTACATTGAGGACGTTTTGGAGGAACGCGAACGCGAGCAGTTCGTGATCATGAAGATGGCCAAGGGAGCGGTGTAGCATGGCACAGACCTCGTTTCGGCACATCCTGGTCCTCGTGGATGGCACGGAGTCGTCGCTCAAGGCGGCCGAGTGCGCCGTGCAGCTCGCCCGAGCCTACAAGGCCCAGCTCAGCGCCGTGGGCGTGGTGGACACTGCGACGCTCAAGCACCTGCTGACCAGCGGCATCATGGTGGCCGCCGAGTCGCAGGAGTACGAGCGCGAGCTCGAGGCCTCGGGGCGCAAGCACCTGGCCTACGCGGCAGACCTGGCCCGCGAGAACGGCGTGAAGGCCCAGACCGTGCTCCTCAAGGGCGCGGTCCACTCCGCCGTCCTGGCCGAGCAGAAGAGCTGCGGCGCTGACCTCATCGTCATCGGCGCCTTCCGATGGACCCTGTGCCACCGCGACGTGTCGGCCCGCGAGCGGCAGCTCATCCTCGACGAGGCACCCTGCCCCGTCCTCGTCGTCCGCTGACCGCGGCCGACGCCGGACGGGCAGCCCTCCTCGCCAGAGAGCCCCGCCCGGCGGCCCCTCTGCCATGCCCCGCGCCCGTCGCTCTGCAATCTGGAATCTGGAATATGGCCGCTTCGGGGTTCTTTGTGGGTAGCCCCCAGGGGTTGTGGTTGTCGGTCGGCGCGAGCAGCTGGCGATCCAGCGCCGGCACAGGTGTATTTCGGCGTAAGTCCTTGCCATGCCTC
>VGYV01000198.1 GCA_016872855.1 Planctomycetota bacterium | reverse complement strand
GTTGGCTCGACTGCCGCAGGCGAGGCCGCGGAGGGCGAATGGACTCGGTTCCGCGGCCCGAACGGCACGGGCGTCAGCCCCGCCACGGGCATCCCAGTCCAGTGGACCGAGAAGGATTACAAATGGAAAGTCACCCTGCCAGGCGTCGGCCACTCCTCGCCCGTTCTGTGGGGAGACAAGCTGTTCCTCACGTGCGGCGACAAGGAGACGGCGCAGCGGATCATCCTTTGCCTCAAGGCCGCCGACGGCTCGACGCTGTGGGAGAAGCGCTATGAGTCGTCGGTCTCCGTGGTGAACAAGGACAACAGCTTCGCCAGTTCGACGCCCGCGGTAGATGCCCACCACGTCTACGCCTACTGGACGACGAAGGAGGAGGTGACGCTCCTTGCCCTCGACCACGCGGGGAAAGAGGTCTGGCGGCGCAACTTCGGCGAGTTCATCAGCGAGCACGGCAGCGGCGTCTCCCCCATCGTCGTCGGCGACCTTGTGGTCCTGTCCAACGACCAGGAGGGCAACAGCTCGCTCATCGCGGTGGACCGCAAGACGGGCGCGGACCGCTGGACCGTGCTCCGCACGACCTCGAAGGCCGCCTATGGCACGCCTTGCCTCTACCACCCCGAGGGCGGGCCGCCTGAGCTCGTCTTCATGTGCCAGAGCCACGGCATCACCAGCCTCGACCCCGCGACGGGGAAGGAGAACTGGGAGCTGAAGGACACCTTCCCCCTGCGGGTGGTTGTCTCGCCCGTCCTGGCGGACGGGCTTTTCGTGGGCAGTTGCGGCGTCGGCGGCATCGCGCGCCGCTTCGTCGCCGTCAAGCCCGGCTCGAAGAAGAACGGCACGGAGCCCGCCGTCGTCTGGGAGCAGAAGCAGAGCATCCCCTACGTCCCCACCCCGATTGCGAAGGACGGCAAGCTATTCCTATGGACCGACAACGGCGTGGTCCGCTGCCTGCGTGCGGCCACGGGCGAGCAGCTCGGGGAGGTCCGCTTGAAGGACCTCTTCTACGGCTCGCCTGTGTGGGCCGAGGGGCGGCTCTACTGCATCTCACGCAAGGGCGTCGTCCACGTCGTCGGCGCCGACGAGAAGCTCGAGCCCCTTGCCGCGAACCCCCTGGGCGAGGGCAGCCACGCCACCCCCGCCATCGCCGGCGGCGTCCTCTACCTCCGCACCTTCTCCCACCTCATCGCTATCGGCGGAACGAAGTGATGGGGAGCCCCGGCGACGTTCAATCATTCTATAGAATGTTAGAACGTCGCGCGCTGGCCGACATGCACCCTCCCCGAGTGGGGGCGCACACCGCTTGAGCCCTTCCGCCACCAGCGGAACAAGGTGAGGAGCGGCGAGGACGACATTCAATCATTCTATAGAATGTTGGAACGACGCCCGCTGACTGACGTGTACTCCCATCGCATGGCAGCCGCCCCAGCTTGAGTCGAATCGGGGCGTCCCCGGCTTCACTTGGGCAAGGCGAACTGGAGCCTGGGGAAGGGGACGGGGCGGCAGACGACCAGGTGGTCGAAGGCCGCGCGGCCGGCAAAGGTGAAGAGGCTGAGCTGGCCCGCGACAGGCTCGGCGTCGGTGCCCTCCGCCACCAGTTCGCCATCCACGTAGCATTGCCACTGCTTGCCGACAGCCCAGACGGAGACGCGGTACATGCGGCCCTTCTCGATGGGGTAGTGCCGGCCCCCAGGCTTGGCGGGCTCGCCGCCGACGTACTTCACCTCGACCCCCTCGGCCTGGCCGCCCGGGCCGCGGTCGAGGGCAATGGCGCCGCCGGCGAAGACGGCGTTCTGCTCGTGACTCAACAGGCAATAGAGGAAGCGCTCGGGCCGCCGCCGGAACAGGGCTCCCATGCGAAACGCCGCTCGGTCGCCGCGGCTGTCCACGTCGAAGCCCAGGAGGAAGTCCTGGAATTGCTTCCCCTTGACGGTGATCTCGGCGTTGACGAAGCCTGCCTCGCAGACGAGGCGGGACCAGGACCAGGAGCCCGCGTTGTCCACCCGCCAATCCAGGCCGGGGCTTTCCCAGGCGTCGAGCTTCCCGCCGAGGAAGCTGTCCTCGAAGAGCGGCTCGCCGACCTCGCGCATCCAGCGGCGGAGCGCGGCGATGTCGGGGTCCTTCGGCCGCAGCCGCTCGGCGACGTCGAGCAGGGCGGCCGCCTTGTCGAAGGCCAGGCCGCGGCAGGCCTCGACCGCGCGCGCCATCACCAGGGGCCACACCTCGCCGTCGAAGAACTCCCGCGCGTCCGCGCGATGCGCCTCGCGCAGGGCCCGCTCGAGCACGCCGGCGGCCCACTCGAAGTTCCGCTTGTCCAGAGCGTCCAGCGCCTGGTACGTGGCAAGCTGGAGCGACACGAGGGCCGCGGGAGCGACCAGCAGCTCGGCGTAGAAGGTGTCGGCCCCGAGGTGCCGATGGTCGTCGAAGCGGACGACGATGCCCCGCGGCGTGGCGTCCTGCACGAAGATGCGCCCCCGCGCCCGCGGCTTCGTGACCGAGCAGGTGAGGCCCTCAAGGTTGGATGGCAGCTCCGGCAGGCGGAGCGGCTCGCTCGTGTTCCCTTTCCACTGGGGGTCCCACGCGGCGCCGTTCACCTTCACCTGGCTCGGCTTCTGCCACTGCTGGTGCTCCCAGTGCAGGGCGCCCGGGCCGATGACGAGGTCGGACACGCCGTCCACGAAGGCGGAGACCTTGAGCAGGCATCGCCTGGGGGAGCGTACGGCGGCGGGAGCCTTCGAGTTGAGGCGGCGGAGGTAGATGTCGCTGAGAACCGTGGACGTGTGGCGCTCGGTGAAGAAGCCGAAGGGACGCAGCGGCTCGTAGCCCTCCGACAGCGCGAGCCGGTGGCCCTTGGTAGGCAGATCGATCACCTTGTCGTCGTCAATCCAGCCCTCGACCCGCTCGGCGGCCACGCGCAGGCGGCAGCGATGCGAGCGGTTCCCCAGGTCAATCTCCTTCCGAGTGGGGTTCTCGATGTCCGTGTGCCGCTTGCCGTCCACCATATCGAGGCCGCTGAGCTTTCCGAGGTCGCCGATGGCCCAGGCGCAATGGGCGTCGCCGACGGGGAAGACGACGCTGCCCGAGTGCCCGGCGCCCTTGATGCGCTCGGCGGTGAAGGCCAGTTCGTAATCCGTCTTGGGGAAGTCCCAGATGTAGGCCAGCCCGGCCGCGATGTCGGCCCGCGACATGAGCACGATGGCGTGCGCGGAATACCCGACCACCGAGGAGGGCGCGGAGGCGAAGCGGCCGCCCTTGACCGGCCGCCACCGGTCGCCTATTCCGTCGTAGAGGCTCGTCCACTCGGGGTCCCAGCCCGCCTTGGCCCCGAGCTTCCGCACCCGCGCAGCCGAAATGGCGCACTCGGCTCCGGCGTCCACACGGTAGCCGAGGGGGGCCAGGGCGCGGCCCGCGGCGCTCGCGGCGAACTTGTGTCCCTTCCGCGGCAGGTCTATCACCCGCTCGATGTCCCACATCCCCGCCTGCGCCCAGGCCTGGATGCGGTCGGCCTCCACGCGCAGGATGCAGTGCAGCCAGTCGCCCCCGGGCTCTCCGCGCCGATGGCGCGTGGGGTTCGTCGGATCGTCCGCGTCCTTGCCGTCCACCGTGCGCAGGCCGCCGGCGCTGTCCCAGGCCACGACCCACTCGCACAGGTCCTCGCCCACGGGGAAGACGATGGTGCCGGCGTTCTTCGCGCCGGCGTGGCGGCGAAGCACGATGTGCAGCTCGTAGTCGGCCCGCGGCACCTCGCGGGTGCACACGATGCCGGCGGGGCCGCCCTCGCCGCGCACGTGGAGGCGTTCCTCCTTGACGGCGGCGCGCCCGGCAAACGGCCCGCCGCGGGCCTCGCGCCAGCCGTCGAGGTCGCGTTCATTGTAGAGAGAAACCCACTCGACCGGCGGCCCCTTGGGCGCGTCCTCCTTTTCCGCTGCCTTCAGCCCCGGCGCCCCGAGCGCCGCAACGGCCACGCAGAGCCCCACAAGTCGCCATCGCATGGTCCACCTCCTCACCCCCGCGCCCAGCATAGCGCCCCACCCTTGATCGTGCAACCCAATGCGCTATGATTGGGATGGGCGGGAGTACGGGCTGAAGCCCGCACCACGAACTGAGTACGTCGTCCCGCAAGTAAGGGGATACAATCGCGGGCGCTTCGGTCTCTTGCTCCCGAAGGCTTCTGCCGTCCCTTCGGGACTGAGTCGTGGGTGCGCCGCGATCCGGCGGCTGAAGCCGCCGGCAACCGACTGCTGTCCCTTCGGGACTCCGGATTCGCCCCCCATTTGCGGGGCGATGTAGTGAGGTCTTTCGGCGTGGCTCTGTGCAAGGCTGAGGCGATCACGATTCGCCTCCAGGACTTCAGTGAGACGAGCCAGATCGCGTGGTTCTACACCCGCGAGTTCGGCCGCCTCTCGGCCCTCGCCAAGGGCTCGAAGCGCCAGCGAAACAACTTCGACGGCCGCCTCGACCTGCTGTGCCACAACGAGATCGTCTTCGCCCGCAAGAGCCGCACGACCCTCCACGTCCTCACCGAATGCCGCCTGCTCGGCCGCTTCCGCGGCCTGCGAGCGGGGGTTGACCGCCTCTACGCCGCGCTGTATGCTGCGGAGCTGGTGCGCGAGATGACGCCCGCCGAGGAGAGCCAACCGCCGCTCTTCGAACTGCTGCTCGGGACGCTGCGGGCGCTGAGCGGCGGCGACGATGTAGCGGCGACCCTGCTGGCCTTCGAGGCGCGCCTCCTCGCCCTCGCTGGCTACGGGCCGATGCTCGACGCCTGCGTGGCCTGCCAGGCCGACGCCTTACCGAAGGGCACGGTTGCCTACAGCTCGGCTCTCGGAGGCGTCCTGTGCCGCGCCTGCCGCGGGCGCGACCCGAAGGCCATCGGCGTGCCGCGCAGCGCCCTGGCCGCCCTCGGTCGAATGGCGGACGGGGAAGCCGCGGAGCCGCCGCCGGGCCTCGTCGCCGTCCTGCGCAAGCTGATGAAAGCCACGTTCGCCCATCACCTCAACCACGAGCCAAGGTTGATGCGCTATGTGTGACGCCGCACTGCTACACAAGGGAGAAGCCAACTTGCAGGGGCCTTTGGCAGCCCCCGAACGGGGGCGACCGGGCCGTAGCCCAGGGCGACCGAAGGGAGCCCTGGGAACCGGTGCGCCCCAGGCAAGAGCCCCCGAAGGGGGCGATTCAGGAGGCCATGAAACGCCCCCTTCGGGGGCTGCGGGTGGGGGTGGCCACCGATCCCAGGGCTCCCTTCGGTCGCCCTGGGCTACGGCTGGCTCGCCCGCCTTCGCGGGCTACATGGTTTGCCTTGGGACCAGTGGCAGCACGAGCACGCCCAAACGAGTTTGGGCGTGGCACCCGCGACTCGTCCCAGATCAACACGGGGTGCCACGGACAAACTGGTTTGTCCGTGTCCTCCGGATGGCGTGCGCCATCCTGGTCCTGCTCGCAGCCGGCTGCGGCGAGGCGAAGAAGGACGGGGCGGTGAAGATTGTGTATTGGGAGAAGTGGACGAAGTTCGAAGGCCAGGCCTGCAAGGACATGGTGGCCGCCTTCAACGCCAAGTACAAGGGGCGCATCGAGGTCGAGCACGTCACCGTCAGCCAGATCGAGCGCAAGCTCCTCGTCGCCATCGCGGGGGGCGACCCGCCCGACGTGGCCGGCTCCTACGCCTTCTGCGTGTGCCCCTACGCCGACCGCAACGCCCTCGAGCCGCTCGACGAGCGGCTGAAGGCCGCCGGCATCTCCCGCGACGACTACGTGCCCGCCTACTGGGACCTCTGCGAGCACCGCGGCCAGATGTGGGCGCTGCCCACAACGCCCGCCACCGTGGCGCTCCACTGGAACAAGCGCCTCTTCCGCGAGGCCGGCCTCGACCCCGAACGCCCCCCTAAGACCATCGCCGAGCTCGACCAGTTCGCCGAGAAGCTCACCAAGCGCGACGCTCAGGGCAACCTCACCCAAGTCGGCTTCCTTCCCCAGGAGCCCGGCTGGTGGAACTGGTCCTGGCCCTATTGGTTCGGCGGACGCCTCTGGGACGGCCAGGCCACGATCACCGCCGACGCCCCCGAGAACATCCGCGCCTTCGAGTGGATACAGAGCTACTCGAAGAAATACGGCGTGGACGACATCCGCCGCTTCGCCAGCGGCTTCGGCAACTTCTCATCCCCACAGAACGCCTTCCTCTCCGGCAAGGTGGCCATGCAGATTCAGGGCGTCTGGATGCACAACTTCATAGACATGTATGCCCCAGGAATGGAATGGGGCGCCGCCCCATTCCCCTCCGCCGTGCCCGGTCTGGAGAACGTGAGCACGGCCGACGCCGACGTCATCGTCATCCCCCGCGGCTCGCGCCACCCCGAAGCGGCCTGGGAGTTCATCAAGTTCGCCAACTCCCAGGAGGGCATGGAAATCCTGTGCATGGGCCAGCGCAAGTTCTCCCCCCTCAAACGCGTCAGCCCCGGCTTCTGGGAGAAACACCCCCACCCCTACATCAAGCTCTTCCGCGACCTGGCGGAGAGCCCCAACGTCGTCACGTTGCCCCAGATGGGCGTCTGGCGCGAATACCACCGCGAGCTCAACAACGCCTTCGACCAGGTGCGCCTGGGCAGCGCCGAGCCCAAGGACGCCCTTGCTGCCGTCCGCGAGCGCATCCAGAACAGCCTCGACCGCGAGCGCCGCCGCCTCCAAGCCCGCGGAATCCTCACCGACTGATGTACCCCCCTCCCTCTCAGGGAGGGGGAAGGGGGAGGGTTGGGCTGCCGTGCGACCACAGGCGCCCACCCTCACCCGCCCTCCTTCGCCAAGGCTACGGAGGGCGACCTCTCCCTGAAAGGGAGAGGGGTCGGAGCGCGGAGCCGAACACTTCACAGCTCTTCGACGGGAATGATGCGGGGCTGGCGGAAGAGGCCCACCTCGTCCGTGATGCGTTGCTGCGCCAGCTTGCAGTATTGCGGCGAGTTGTCGCCCAGGATGAAGTGCCGCCCCAGCCGCGCCGCCACAAGCCCAACCGTCCCGCTCCCAGCGAACGGATCGAGCACCGTCTGCCCGCGGAAGCTCAGGAACTTGATGAGCCGCTCCGGCAGCTTCTCGGGGAAGGGCGCGGGGTGTCCGATGCGCGTGCGGCTCTCCGTCCCGAACTCCCACACGCTCCGCGTGCAGGCCATGAACTCTTCGGGCGTGATGTCCACGTCCTCGACGCGGCCATCGAGCTTCCAGCCCCCCTTCGAGAAGATGATAACATACTCGTGCCGCGGGACGACATGGGGGTTTGAGGGGCTTCTCCACGAGCCCCAGGCGCAGTGTTTCGCGGCGGAGTGCTTGTTCCAGATGATTGTGCCGCGATAGAGCATCTTCAGCCCGACGAGTTGCTGAATGAACGCGCTGTAGTGGGGATTGGAGATGTACTGCCGCTTGTTCTCGCCGATGTTCACACACAGCCGCCCGCCGGGCACGAGCACCCTCTTGCATGCGGCCCAGACCTTCTTCATCCAGGCCAGGTACTCGCGGTCCTCGAGGTCGTCATCGTGCTCGGCGTAGGGCTTCTCGAGGTTATAGGGCGGCGAGGTCACGATCAGGTGCACCGATTCCCGCGGCACCCTTCCCAGCACGGCGAGCACATCGCCGAGGAGGATGTTGTCCAGCCCTTTGAACCGGCGCAATGGTGCTCGGGGCGGCTTGGCGGAGCGTTTGCCCATCAGGCCATGTCCTCGGCGGACAGTGCCGCAGAGATCGCCCTGAGCATCTCGAACGCCGGGCGGGCGGCCTCGGGCGGCCGGCTGCCCAATCCGCACGAGGGGGTGAGGAGGCTCTGGCGGAGAATGGCGTCGCGGTCGAGGCCCCAGGAGGCGAGCTTGGCGATCTGCTCGTGGAGCCGACCGACCAACTCGTCCGCGCTCGTGGCGGCCAGGGCCTCGGGGTCGGTGGGCACGATGCCCCAGGCGATGTTGCCGCCGCGGCGAATGAACTCAACGAGCGCCTCACGATACGTGAGGAACGCCGTCGCATAGCCGAAGGCGTCGAAGGAAACGATGTCCACGCTGCTCTGGAGGAAGATCGTCCAGTCGGTGTTCGCGCAGCAGTGGGTGCCCTTGATGGGGGCCGCGGCGTAGACCTGCTCGAGCACCTCGCGGGGCTGCTCGGGGCGCGTCCAGCCGAAGAAGGGGGTGCCGAAGGAGGTGAGGAAGGGCTCGTCCGCAAAGATGATGGGCTTTGCCCCCGCGGCCTCGATCTGGCGGGCGAGCCAGCGGACCTTGAGCGCGAGATGCTTCACCAGCACGTCGCGGAGCACGTCGTTGTAGAGGATGGGCGTGCCCTCTTCGTCGAGGAGGCTCATGCCGACCGTGACTGGGCCGGAGACCTGTGCCTTGGCCTCGGCGACGCCGCTGGCCTTGACCCGCCGCAGGAATGCGTCGAGCGACGCGCAGACGCGGGGCGACATGTGGCCCGCATCGTCGTCGGGATTCTCGAAGCGCTCGAAGAGCGCGGCCACGCTCTCGAAGAAGGAGTCGTTCTGAACGATCAGCCATTTGCCGTCGCGGCGGTCGAGGCCGGGCAGGCCCTCGTACATCTGCTCGTTCATCCCCTCGTTCGGCGAGAGGCGGGGGAGCTGCGGCAGATACGGCAGGTCGGGCGCGAACTCAAACACGAAGTCCAGCGCCTCCTCGACGCTGGTCACCGCGAGGCTGCCAATGCCCGTGATGCGACAGCGGCCCTCAAAGCCCATGGTCGTTCCCCGCGAAGCACGCGAAAGGACGCGAAAGCGAAGTTGAGGGGATTATAGCAGAAACGTGGGGGCCAGCGCTAATACATGGGCAGGAGCGGCCCGTCGGGCGATTCGGGGTTGGGGAGGAGCTTCTGTTCCTGGGGGGAGATATGCCAGTCCATCTGTTCGAGGGGCACCGCGCCCAGGAGGGGCCTGGTGCCGCGCGGCAACTCGATGGCCTCGACACAGCACCTCCGCCCCTGGACCTCGAGTTCAACAATGCCGCAGACGCGGCATTCGCGGACCGCGCCAAAGGCAGTGCGGACACGGGTCGTGTCGAAGGGCTCGAGCTTGAGCCTCTCGACGGTCTCCGCAGGAAGCGCCAACTGAATGGCGCCGGAATCCACCATGAGGTCGCATTCCACCTCCTCGCCGTGTTCGGCAGGGGGACGATAGCGGTCGAGAAGGTTACGCATCTTGGCTCTTACGCTGAACACGCCCATCCTCCTTGCCTCCTGGTGCTCGCGACTTGCGGGGGCCGCTGCCCCTATGGAATGATAGACGCATTTGCACGGGCTGTCAAGGGTCCGTCGCTCGGCGACGGGCCACAGTCACTCCCGCGGCTCGGGCCAGCGGAGGTGGCGATGGAGGAAGCGGAAGGTGCCGACGGCGTGGATTTCGTGCGGGCCGTCGAAGAACTCGATCTCGGTGCGGCCGGGGAGCTTGAGGTCGGCGTAGCGGCGGCGGACCTTGGCGTATTCGTAGGCGACCCACTCGTCAGGCGCCACGCCGTCGCGGTGGCCCCGCTCGACCATGAACGGCCGCGGGGCGATGAGGGCGGCCATCTCGGCGTAGTTGGCCTTGTGCCCGAGGTCGAACTCGAACATCTCGTATTCGCCAGTGAACATGTAACTGTAGCCCGCTTCGATAGTTACGTTCTTCTTCACCCACTCATTGAAGTCGGCCGAGCAGATGGAGAGGCAGTAGCGGGGGACGAGGGCGGGAATGCGCATCGCCGACTTGCCGCCGTAGCTAAGTCCATAGAAGCCAATGCGTTGCGAATCCACGAAGGGGAGGGAGGCCAGCCAGTCGGTGATGACCTCGTGCTGGCGGATGATGAGGGAGAACAGCGAGCACTTGAGGGGGTTGGCCATCCGCTGAAGGACGCGGAAGGCGTCGCCACCGATGTAAGGGTTCTGGGGGGCGAAGACGACGAAGCCGCGGTCCGCAAGTCTAGCAGCATACTGATGATAGCAATTCTGGGCCTTAGGGTCCGCCACATCCTGCGGGCGGCCCTCCAGGCCGTGCTGGCAGACGACTACGGGGCGCCGCTCTCCCTGCTTCAAGTCCTTGGGCAGCAAGAGGATACCGTAGGCGAAGGCGCCAGGCCAGACATCGAGGGCAACCTCGTAGCCCGTCCACCTTGGCTCGTCGTAAACCACGCGGCTTCTTGGATTTGCTGGCACACTCGCGGGCGGCACTTCACCGATCAGCTCCTTTCGGAACATCTCGCGGTAGGGCTCGATGGACTTTGCGTAAGCCTCGATGCTTGAATGGTTTACCTTCGACCAGAGCGCCTCGCGGCGGTACTCCGAGAGGAGCATCAGCCGCTGGGTGAAGGCCACTAGCTGTTCGAGTTGGCGCTTCATCCTGGGCGCCGGGTCGAAGCCCCCGCGCAGGTCGGCGGGCGGCTGGCCGCCAGCCCTCACACCCGGCGCAGCGCCAAGCACGTCGAGTAGCGCATTGAGTGAGTCCTCGCGGCCGGGCGGGCCGTCGCCACTCCCTCTGAGCCTTGAGTTCATCGCACGGGCCTTCTCGAGTTCGGCTTTCGTGGACTCAAAGGGCGGCGAGACGAGTTCGCCGGGTGTGGAGCCTTGCTTGCCCACGGCCGGGCCGCGGCTGGCCTCGACGATGAGCGGCCTGGGGGCGATGAGGGCGGCGAGGCCGGCGTCGCCGAACTCGTGCAGTAAGCCCCAGACATTTCGATAGATAGGCTCTTGCCAGACCCGCTCGCGGGCCTGGAAGTAGCCGCTCACGACCGCGGCGTCAATGCGTTCGTCGAGGGCGGCGGCGTATAGGGCCAGAAGCCCCCCCTCGCCATAGCCGATCACGCCGATGCGCGCTCTGTTCCCCGCGCGGGCGAACCAGTCCACCGCGGCAAGCACCTTCTGCACCTCGTAGCCGATGATGTGTCGGCCCATCTCGTATGCCTGGCGATACACCCACTCGCGGTGGCTCTGGTCCGTCTTCCGGCCGATGCGGGGGTTGCCCGACCAAGTGGTCTTGCGGTCAATGATCGTCGGTATGAGGACGAGGCAGCCGTACTCGGCGAGGCGGCGGGCGAATTGAGCATCACGTGGCACCCCATCTGCAAGCCCTGCAAGCATTTCGGGCGACCAATCGGCGTCGGGGATCGCCACCACTTTCGCTATTGGGTCGCCCTTCGGTTGGAGCATAAGTCCTTCTGCATCAATGCCTTCCAGCACCGGCCAGCGGACGGCGTAGGCAGCGTATTGAGGTGTTTCGTGCAGCTTGACGGGCGTCAAGGTCGTGCCGACGAACTCGATCCCATCGAAGGGCACGCGCGGGTCAACAGCGCCGATGTAAGTCTTGAATCGTTCGCGGCTTGGGGCGGCGGGGCGGCTCCTGGCCGCGGCCTCGATCTGCTTGAGCATGAACTCCCGTAGCCCGGCGACCATCTGGCCCGCGAGGTCGCCCTGCATTTCCAGCGGCTTTGTGCCAGGGAGCGGCTGCTGTCCCGACATGGCCAGTTCCCCCGAGACAGCCAGCAGGACGCCCAGGGTAAAGGAGAGGCGCGTCATGGCTGCTCCAATCGTGTGTCAGACGCCTCAGGAGAGGGCCGCCTCGGCCTCGTGGCAGAAGCGGCCAGTGACCGTAAAGCCTGCCCGCTGATGGACTTCGGTTCGCCCCGTCGCGCAGAAGGCCCTGACCGACTCCTTCGCGTTCGCCTTGGCGACGAGCAGTGCCTCGTGGAGCAGAAGGGCATCCAGGCCGCCCTTGCGATATGCCTCATCCACAAAGTGCGGGCCGAGCGATGGGCAAGGGCGGTCAAGGGTCCAGCCCAGGAACGTGGCGAAGGCGATGAACTGGCGGCGGTGCTCGACGACGAGCGTGGCCTGGGGCCGCATGTGGTGGACCACAAGGTTCCAGAACTCCTGCGAGTGCTGGCGGGTGTGGCGCGGGTCGTATTGGCGGGCGATGACGAGGGCCTCGTCGGCCCGCGCGGAGCGGATGAGGAAGCCCTTCTGCCGCGCCTCGGCCGCCCGCTCGGCCAGCTCCTTTGGTGTAGCGAGCTTCTTGAGGTCAGTAGCCAACTCGCTGCTCGTGCCCGTGACGGTGAACTCCCGCTGCTTCAGGAGGTCCAGCAGCTCGGCGTCCTCGGTCAGGCGCGGCTCGCTGAGGAGAAGGCCCGCCGCATCCTTCCGCGCTCGCGTGGCCCCCTCGCGGCGCCAATGGGCGAGCGTATCGTCGAGCAGCGCCTCGAGCGCGTGCCGCGCGCCCGCCGCCCCGCCGAAGAGCGACCAAACCGCCTCGCGCGCCTCGCCGGCCTGCACGAGGCGTGAGACGAGGAAGGCCACCGGCTCTGGACCTTCGTAGGCCACGAAGCTCAGCGAGGGGTCGAAGTCGGGGCGGTCCGCCAGACGCTCCACATCGCCTGCCTCGACCTCTGCCGCGGGCGTGATCACGCCGCGGCGCAGCAGCGTGGCCGTGCTGGCCACGATGGCCTTGTGCAGGTCCTCGACCCGGCTGCGATACAGGTCGCGGATGATCATCCAACCATTTCCAATTGCCGATTGCCGATTGCCGATCTCAGAGAGGCCAAGCGACAGGCCGCTGCGCGCGCCTTGGATCTGAAATCGGAAATCGGAAATTGGAGATCGGCAGTCACTTCCTCAGGCCCCACCTCTTGTTGATCGGCCCCTGGTACTTTTCGACCTTGCAGGCCACGACGTCGTCGTAGGCAATCGCCTTGCTCGCGGCGGCGGATTCGTAGACGGTCTCGCTGAATGCCTTGGCCTTCAGGCCGTCCCAGGCATCTACGTCGGGGCGGCGGCGCTTCGCACAGGCGTCCACGAAGTCCCAGCACTCCAGGTAGACGCCGTTCGTGATGCCGTAGGGGAACAGCCGCTCCTTCTCGTCGGGCGAAAGGCTCAGCAAGAACTCG
>VGYV01000197.1 GCA_016872855.1 Planctomycetota bacterium | reverse complement strand
CCGTCGCCCTGGCGCGTGCCGCGGAAGCAGTCGAAGAGGAAGGGGGAGAACTGCCCCTTGCCGACCAGGGCCTGAAGCGCCCGCCCGAACACGGCGTTGAGCTTGAGCGTGCGCTCGCGGTACTGCCTGGGCACGCGGCCGAAGCTCTTGTCGCCCTGCACGCGGACCGTGGCGTCGCAGAGCTCCTCGATGCCCACAGGCAGGATGCCAGTGCTACCAACCTGCGCGAGCTGGTCGGCGAGGGCCTCGGCCTGGAAGTCCACCTTCTCGAAGCCGTCGTTGTTGTTGCGAAGGACGAGGAGGAGCGAAGCCCGGCCAAACGGGGTCTTCTTGCTTTCATAGTCCCGCAGCAGTGGGTAGAGGGCGCGGGCCTGCTTGAGGAACTCCGGCAGGTTTCGTGAATGGGCCTGCTCGGCCAGGAGGGCGGCGGCGAATGCCTGGCAGAGGGGGTTCGGGGCCTTCTTGGGGTCGGCCTCGCCCTCGCCGGCCCGGCGCAGGGCCTCCTCGACGGGCACGATCTGCTTCGAGAGGTCGGCGGCGCCCTTGCCGCCCTTGGTCTCGCGGCGCACCCACTCGGCCCAGCCGCGGAAGCGCTGCTGGTGCACCTTGTTGAAAAGCTCGCGGCGCTCCCGCTTCTCGTACGGAACCCACTGGAGCGAGGCGGCCCGCTGAATGGTCGGCGACTTGTCGTTTGGGTCCTTGCCGCTGCCCAGTTCCCAGACGGCCTCGAGGAATGCCTCCATCGAGCGGCGGTCGAGGGCAGCGGGGGTCTTGGCCAGCTCGGTCCCCAGGTGGGCGACGGCTTCGTTCAGAATGCCGTCGGGCAGCTTCTTTCCCTCCTTCTCGGCCAAGGCGCGGGCGGCCGGCAGCATCTCGCCCGTCAGCAGGTTGTAGGCGTCCTGGAAGTCGAGGTGCCAGGACTCGTTGCGGACGAGGTGCTCGATGGCCTTGAGAAGGTCGTCGCTCGCGGCCATGGAGTTGATGACCGCGGCGTCACGGGAGGGGACGCCGGCGAGGAAGGCGGCCTGCTTCTTGTAGAGGTCGCGCGTGGCTGGGCGGGTGACGAAGGGGAGGTGGCGGACGGCGGGGGTGCGGCGGAAGAGGTCGGCGTGCCGGGCGCCCAGCTCGGCCCATTGCTCGCGGGTGGCCAGGTGGCGGGCGACGTAGCTCTGTGGGCGGGGCGTCTCTGCCCCGCGCGCGGGGGACGGAGCCCCCGCCCACAGGCGCCAGTCGAGGATGGCCTGGCGGCCGGCGTCGGGGAGCTTGCCGAAGGCATCGGCGAAGAAGTCGCGCTTCTGCTGCCCCTGGCGCTCCCAGGCCGCCTCGTCGAGGCGGTCGGCTACGCCGCCGTCGGCGAGGGCGAAGACGATCTCCTTCAGCGTGTCGGCGGTGGGCGAGGCGTCGAAGTAGGCTTTCGCGGCGCCAAGGACGGGGGCGAAGGAGGCGTCGAGTGCCGCCTTCTCCTTGCCGGCGGCGCCGGCCTTGAACTCGAGGTTGGCGACGTGGAGGGCGTAGCGGAGTTGACGGCGCTTGTCGCCTCGAATGAGCGGAAGCAGCTTCTTGCAGTGGGGGAGGGCGGGGAAGTGCTCGGGCTGGCCCTTCACCACCTCGCCCATCAGCCATTCAGGGTATTCCCCGAAGTAGAGGCGCTCCTGCTCGATGGGCAGGGCGGGCTGGCTGAGGACGAGGGTGAGCCATCGGGCGGCGGCGGCGTAGTCGCGCTTGCGGCGCGCAGTGTCGAGATACCAGGAGTCGAACTTGCGGGCGCCCACGCTAGCCCGGCACCTCTCGCCGTGGGCGGTCATCACCTGGTAGAGTTCCTCGGAGGCGTCGAGGAAGTCGGCGAGGACCATGTAGAGCGTGCCCGCGGCCTCCGAGGCTTCGGCGGCGGGTGGGTTGGCCGCGAGGTACGCCTTGTGGCGTGCGGCGGCGGAGCGGAAGTCGCCTGCGAGGAGCGCGCCGTCGGCCGCGAGGCGGAGGAGGGGGGGCGAGGGGCGGAAGTTCTGCGCCAGGTAGCCCTTCACCGCCAGCGAAGCGGCGTAGCAGCGGCCCAGTCGGCGGCCCGTGGTGAGGAGTTCCTTCACTTGCTCCTCCGTGGCCCCGCCGGGGTCGGCCTGCACCTTCAGGAGCAGTTGCTCGAACGGGTCGTCGGGCACGGCAGGAGTCACAGGCAAGATGCCTGTGCCACTGGGGGCCTTCGCCGGCGGCGCGGGGGCCTCCTTGGCCTTCGCCTTCGGCTGGCCGCCGAAACTCAGCGCGGTGGCGAGCAGCAGGTATGTCCCAAGATGGGCGCCCTTGCTCATCGGTGGTTCCTTCCTGAAAGGGACGAAAGCGACCAAAGGGACCGAAGGGACGGGCGACCATCCCGCCGGCCCTGGATCCGCTCGGGTTGCGCGTCACGCGTCACTGGTCACGCGTCACTCTTCCTCCTTCTTCTTCTCCTCGGCGGTCTCCTCCTTGCCTTTGACCCTCCCTTCGATCTTGGGCAGGATTTCCTTAGCCTTCTTGGCATGGGGGCTCGCAGGGTATTCGAAGATCAGCTGCGAGCACTTGTTGTAGGCCTTCTGGAAGTCGTTCATCCGGTAGGCCACGATCACCCACTTGAGGAGCATGGCGTCGAGGAAATCGCCGTCGGGATAGTCCTGGAACACCTGCGTGAGCAGGTCGTCGGCCCGGGCGTAGTCCTTGTTCTCCACGTGGTAGTCCACGAGCTTGGCGAGTGCCTGGCCGGCAAAGGGGCTTTCGGGATAGCGGTCAGCGCAGAGCTTGTACTGCTGGATGGCGGCCTCCGGGGGGCCGGCGGGGGCGTTGGCGGGGCGGGGCCGGGCCGCGGCCTGGGCCTCGATGCACTCGGCGATGCGGAACTGGGCCTCGGCCTTCACCTGCGAGGCGGGCATGGTGAGAATCTGCTGGAAGACCTTGATGGCCTCCGCGTAGTCCTTGTTCTCAAGCCGGATGGTGCCGATGCCCATCAGCGCCTGGTCCACGAACGGGCTGTCGGGGTAGAGGCGGTTGAAGAGCCGGCACGTGGCCACGGCGTTGGTGAAGTCGTCCTGGGCGATGTAGAGCTCCCACTTGAGCTTGAAGGCTTCTTCCTTGAGGGCCGAGGGGATGGGGCTCTCGGTGCGGAGGATGTTGTCCACCCGTTCCAGGCCCTCGTTGCTCTTCTCCTTGGCGCCCTTGGTGAGGCCCATGCTCTTGAAGATCTTGGCCAGCTCGAGGTAGGCCGTCGCCTCGACGAGCTCCTTCTTGGCCCGGATGACGGGGTCGGGCACGACGTTCTGCGTGGCGCGCGGGCGGCTGTCAATCTCGCCCATGACCTGGACTGTCGCGGTGATCTCGCGGGGCGCGGCGCCGCCGATGTGCAACTCGTCCACGTAGGAGACGATGATCTCGTCGTTCATCGCGCAGGAGAGCACCTGGTCGGTCTTGTCTATGGGCTGGCCCTCGCGGAAGGGTTCGACCCGCACGCTGCCGCCGAAGCGGCCGGTGTGGACCGGGGCGTTCCCGAGTTCGGGGAGCGTGATGGTCATCTCGTCGCGGACCACGTGGCGCTCCTCGGCCTCGCGGACGTCGAGCGCGGCGGCCAGGCCCTCAGCCGCCGTCGCCTCCTCCACAACCTCGCGGTAGCGCGAGCGGACGCGCACCGCCACGGTGTCCGCCTTGTCCGAGCTGTCCTGGTCCAGGTCCTGGAGCAGCACGAAGAGGGGCTGGCCGAGGAAGGCGGCGCTGGCCTTCGACTCAAACGTGCCCAGGGTGAAGCGGAGCTGGGCGGTGGAGACGACTTTCACCTTCTTCTCGCGCGTCACATTCGGCTGCCCCTCCTGCGTGTTCGCATCCACGTACGAGGTCGTGATCGTGTCGCCGCCGACCACCTGGAGCACGCCGTCGCCCGGCTTAGCCGCCGTGAGGTCGGTGGGGATCGAGCAGATGAAGATGCCCTGCTCGGCCGCGAGCGGGATGCAGGCCACCGTCTCCTTGTCCCCGCTCTGCGTCGTCAGCGTCACCTCAACCGCTTTGCCCAGGCGGTGCAGCACCGGCAGGTCCGTGTCTTCCACCTTCACGAAGAAGCGGCGGCCCGCCTCGGCATACTCAACCGACGGGCTCTTGGGGTCCACGAACGTGCCGACCAGGCTCAGGGCCTGGATCGCCTTGTTCCAGTTCCCCTGGGCGAAGTGGCACATGCCGATGTAGTAATAGGACTGGTTGGCCCAGACGGTGTTGGGATAGTTGTTGGTGATCTTGCGGAGGATGGGGAATGCGGCGGCATACTGACGCATCTGGAACTGGGCGACGCCGCTGAGGTAGAGCCCTTCGAGGTACATCTCCTTCGCGTCGCCGCTCGGCTCCTCCTCGCCTTGCTTGAGGTCGCCCAGGCGGCGCAGGTAGCTGATGGCCGTGGCCTGGTCGCGAGCCTCGAGGAAGTGCTTGCCGAGGGCGAGGTACACCTCGAAGCGGATGGGGCTCTGCGGGTACTGCTCAATGACGGACTCGAACATCTTGACGGCGCGCTCGACCTCCCGGGCGAGGAGGAGGTCCTGCGCGCGCTTGAGTAGGCGGCGTGCGGCGAACTCGTCCTCCTCGGCCTTGGCGGCTGGCGCCTTGCCCGGGGCCTTGGCGGGCCGTTTCTCCTTGACCGGCCGTTCCCCCTTAGCGCCCCCCGCCGCCACGCCTCCCACCAAAGCAGCCATGGCAAGTGACAGCGCGATTCTGAACGTCATTCGGCGGCCTCCTGTCTTCTGAGATCGGCAATCGAAGATCGGAAATGGCCCTACCGGGTATCCACCCCTCCGCCCATCTTGATCCCCATGCGCTCGAGATCCTCGTGCGCGGAGCTGGACTGAGGGCTTTCGGGGTATTTCTTCAGGACCGCTCTGAGGGCGGCGATCTGCTGGGGCTTCATGCCGGCCTCGCGATAGAGGTTGGCGATGCGGAGCGCGGCCTCGGGCGCGTGCGGCTTGAAGAATGCCTCGACCTCGCGGAGCTGGGCCACCGCCTGGTCAATCTTGCCCATCTTCACGTAGCACTCGGAGATCGGCCAGATGTTCTGGGGCGGGTTGTTGCACTGCTGGTACGCGGCAATCGCGGCCGGATACTGCTCGCTCCAGTGCAGGAGCTGGGCCTTGAGCCACAGGGCGTCCGCGGCAAAGCGGGGCACCTTGGCCATCTGGTCCGCCAGCGGCACCCCCTGCTTCGCGTCCTTGCGCGAGTGGTGGAAGCGCAAGTACTCCATCTGCCCGAGCTCCTTGTCGTCGAAGCTCATGCAGATGTCCTTCACTAGCCCGGCGTCGCGCGGCCAGAAGTACTTCGCCAGCTCCGCCTTCTCGCCGTCGGACATCTCGTCCAGGCGGAGCTTCCCGAAGAGGTTCCGCGCCATCTTCGCGTCGTCCACCCGTTCGTAGAAGAGCTTCATCAGGTCGCGGATCTGGCCGTTCGTCATCTTCTCGAAGGCCAGCTTGTTGTAGTACTCCATCACCTTGGCCTTGCTCTTGGGGAACAGGCCGATCCAGCGGATGATGCGCGCGTAGTCGCCCGGCTTCTGGTTCCGCTCGAAGAGCTGGTCCACCCGCTCCTGCCACTTCGCCATGTCCTTCTCGTAGGCGGACTTCAGGTGGATGACGTTGAGCTGGAAGTCGTCCCACTCGGGGAACTTGCCGTCGAGCAGGCCGGTCCAATAGCGGTAGTAGCGGTCGCGGAGGCCGGCCTCGGCCTCGGCGAACTGCCCGAGCCGCCGCACATCCCAGCCCAGCGCGCCCCAGTAGCGGTGGCTTTTCTCGACGTCCGCCTCGACGCGCTCAGGGACGGGGCCGAAGCCGCCGACCTTGAGGTAGAAGGCCCGCAGCTTCGCCTCGTCGGGCTGGGTGCGGACGTAGTGGGCCACGACCTGTTCGATGGCGTACTTGGCGGCCTCGGGGTTCGACCTGCGGAAATTCGCGGCCACCTGCTCGTGGTAGGCCACCGCCTTGTCGGGGCGGCCCTCCTTCGCTATGTGGTCGGCCAGGCGGGCGATGGCCGTCGCCGCCAAGGGGTGCTGGCTGTAGCCCGCGTCCTCGGCCATCTTCGCCCACGCCTTCATCGCGTCCTCTTCGTCCGCGTTCTCCCAGTGGCACACGCCGGTATAGTAGATGGCCGGCGCCGCATACTTCACGGCATTGGGGAAGTAGTCCAGCACCTCCCGATACTCCTTGATCGCCTCGAAGCGCTTGCCGCTTAGGTGCAGGCAGCGCGCCTTGCGAAGCAGGGCATAGGCCACCGCCCGCGACTTGGGGAACTCCAGGATGAAGCTGTCGTACTCTGCTGCCGCACGCTTGTAGTCCCTCGCCGCGAACACCTTGTCCGCCTTCGTCAGCGAGTGGCCCTCGAACGTGTCGAGGGCCTTGAACTCCTCATTCGTGAACTGCACCTCCGGCCCGTGGCTCAGCTCCCTCTCCTTCTCCTTGGGCGGCCGCGCGGCCAGGGACACGGACGGCAACGCTGCCAGCCACAGGGCAGCGGCGAGCGCGCCGCCCGCGCGCAATCGCGTCACCTTCGGCCCTCTCAAGCCTTGTCCCACCTCTGCCTCCAGTCGGCCCTTGCACCAGGCCCCTCAATCATACCGTTCTTGCCCGTGTAGTCAAGCGGCACTCGGCGCTTGCAGGGGCTTCCCCTACTTGCTATTCTTCAGTCTCGGGAACTCAGAGTTTCCGAGACTGGTCGGGGAGGTTTGAAGGGGAATACGATTCCCCTCCAAGGGGTGACAGCGGAGCGACGGGGCACCTGCCCGCCGCCCGGCGGGCAGGTCCGGTGAAGCGTCGCGGAGCACAAGAGGGGCGGAAGCCCCTATTGGAACTTTGCGACGCTTTGGGAGCTAAGTTCTGTCGTTCAGGCAGGGAGGAAAGCCTGGCGGAAAGGAGGCCGCAGACATGGCGACAAGGCGTGTGTGGTGTGCCGCCCTCACCGCGGCGGCGGTGGCCTGCTCCAGCGCGTCCGCCCTCGAGGAAATCCCCAAGCACCAAGCCAAGAAGATCGCTGATGCGGCGCCCGAGAAGCCGCGCGTCACGCCCAAGAAGCCCCGAAAGGTCCTCGTCTTCAGCACCCCCGCCCACATCTACGAGAAGGGCGACCCCCACAAGGGCTACTGCGTGCCCTACGGCGCCGCCGCCTTCCAAGCCCTCGGCGAGAAATCCAAAGCCTTCGAGCCCGTGATGAGCCAGGACCTTGCCATGTTCCTCCCCGACAACCTCAAGCAGTTCGACGCTATCGTGATGAACAACTCCTGCGGCCCCTGGATGACGCCGACCGACGCCGACATGGAGAAGGAGGGGTTCAAGAAGCTCGGCGCGACCAAGGAGGCCGCCGAGGCGGCCCTCCGCAAGGCATTCATGGACTGGGTGAACGCCGGCGGCGGCATCGCGGCCATCCACTTCGCCATCGCCGCCAACCCCAAGTGGCCCGAGTTCGGCGAGCTCATCGGCGGCAAGTTCACCGGCCACCCCTGGAACGAAGAGATCGGGGTGATGATTGACGACAAGGACAGCCCCCTCGTCGCCGCCTGGGAGGGTAAGCAGTTCCGCGTCGCCGACGAAATCTACCAGTACGGCGCGCCCTTCGACCGCGCCAGGTGCCGTGTCCTCGTCTCCCTCGACCCCGAGCGCACCAACATGGGCGTCCGCTGGATCAATCAGCCCGACAACGATTGGCCCCTCGCCTGGGTGAAAGCCGTCGGCAAGGGCCGCATCTGGTACACCAGCTTCGGCCACCGCGCCGACCTCTTCTGGAACCCCCAACTGCTTCAGTTCTATCTGGACGGAGTCCAGTTTGCCACGGGCGACCTCGATGCACCCACCGAGCCGCGAAAGGAGAAACTCGTGCGACGAGTCCCCGGCCCTACACCCCCCGACGTCCGCGCCGCCAAGATGAAGGCGGGCAGCGTCTCCGAGCCAACCGAGGAGCAGCTCAGGAAGGTCGAGGCGGCCGCGCCCGACACGCCGCCCGCCAAGCCATCCAAGCCACGCAAGGTGCTCGTCTGGGGCCACGCCTGGACCCACACGCCCAACGCCGTGGCCGAGAAGGCGCTGGAAATCCTCGGCAAGAAGAGCGGCGCATTTACTCCCATCGTCAGCGACGACCCCCGCCTCCTCCTCATTGACAAGGTCGGCCAATACGACGCCATCGTGATGAACAACATCCACGAGCCTCAGCCCTTCCTCCCGCCCGACTTCGCCAAGCTCGACGACGAGCGGAAAGCCGCGGCGAGGGCATTCGACGCCGCCGTCAGGAAGAGCATCCTCGACTACGTCGGCGGCAAGGACCCCAACAACCGCGACGTCCCCGGCCGCGGCATCGTCGGCATCCACGCCGCCACAGCCGCCTTCGCCGGCTGGAAGGAATACGGCGAGATGATGGGCGGCTTCTACAGCGGACACATCTACGAGAACGTCACCATCAAGCTCGACGACCCCAAGCACCCCCTCAATGCCGCCTTCGAGGGCAAGCCCTTCCAGATCAACGACGAAATCTACTTCTTCCAGGAGCCCCACTACACCCGCAAGAACCTCCGCATCCTCCTCACCCTCGACCTCGACCAGATGAAGGACCCCGGCAAGCGCCCCGACAAGGACTACGCGATCAGTTGGGTGCGCGAGTATGGGGCGGGCAAGGGCCGCGTCTTCTACACCACCCTCGGCCACGCCCTCGAAACCTACTGGAACCCCGTCTTCCTCCGACACCTCCTCGCCGGCATCCAATTCGCCACGGGCGACCTTGCGGCCGACGCGGCCCCGAGCGCGAAGTAAGGAGGATTCCCTTTGCTCAAGCGTCCCGCCTGGCTGTGTCTTGGCGTGCTTGCTCTGTCCCCAACCTGTTCTGCATGTAGGGGTGCGGGAATGCGGCTGAGCATCTACTGGGTGGATGTGGAGGGGGGCGGGGCGACGCTGATCGTGACCCCAGCCGGGGAATCGGTGCTGGTGGACACCGGGCTGGACAACCCGCGCGACCCGGCCCGCATCGCCAAGCTGGCGAAGGATGTGGCCGGCCTCAAGCAGATTGACCATCTGGTCGTGACGCACTTCGACATTGACCACCACGGCGGCGCCGCCGAGCTATCGAAGCTCATCCCCATCCGCCGCGTCTACGACCCAGGCGTCGAGCGCCCCAAGCCCGAGCCCATGTACGTCAAGTACCTCGCCTGGCGCAAGTCCGTGCCCTACACCGTCCTGAAGCCCGGCGACACGATTCCGCTCCGCCAGGCCGAGGGCGGGCCGAAGCTCAGCCTCACCTGTCTCGCCGCCGCCCAGCAGTTCATCGCCCCCGGCCCCGAGCACAAGCCCAGCCCCATCCCCGCCTCCGAGCTGCCCGAGTATCCCGTGGACAACTCGGAGAACCGCGAGTCCATCGTCCTCCTGCTCCGCTACGGCAATTTCGAGTTCTACGACGGCGCCGACCTCACGGGCCGGCTGGAAGGCAAGCTGGTCCACCCCGTCAACCTCGTCGGAGAGGTGGACGTCTATCAGGTCACACACCACGGCCTCGACCTTTCGAACAACCCAGTGCTGGTGCGTTCCCTTGCGCCCACGGTGACGGTGATGAACAACGGCGACCGCAAGGGCTGCGGCCCGAAGACTCGCGCGGCGCTCAAGGCCACCCCTTCCATCCAGGCCAACTACCAGCTCCACAAGAATCTCGCGCCCAACGCAGACAACACGCCCGACGAGCTGATCGCCAACTTCGACAAGGAGGCCGCCTGCACAAAGGCCAACCACATCGAGCTCCACGTCGCCCCCGACGCCGCCTCCTACACCCTCCGCATCCCCGCGACGGGGCACGAGCGCGCCTTCAGGTCGAAATAGAGCGGCGGATGGGGCCCCTTGAAATGGAGACTGGAAGCGCGTAAGATGAGCTGTATGGGCGAGGAAGGAGAAAGCGATGCGGGAAGAGTGGATTGTCTGGGACCCTGCGATCCTCAGCGGCAAGCCGATTGTCAGGGGCACCCGCATCTCCGTTGCCCTCATTCTCCAGTGCGTCGCTTCCGGCATGAGCCGCGAGGAGATTCTCCAGGGCTACCCGACCCTCCCCCCTGAGGGGCTCGACGCGGCCCTCGACTTCGCCGCCCGCCAGTTCCACGGCGAAGAGGTCCGTATACTTGAGCCTGTTCCCTGATGCGAATCCTCGCAGACGAGAACCTTCACGCAGGCGTTGTGCAGGACCTCCGCCGCGAAGGGCACCAGGTGCTTTTCGCCCCCGACGTGGGCCTCGGCGCCACGGAGGACCGCTCGATCCTGGGTTACGCGGAGGAACACGGCCTCGTCGTCGTCTCCGGCGACAAGGACTTCGGCGGCCTCATTGAGTTCGGCCCCCTCTGGGGTCGTGGCAAGGTCGTCCTGCTCCGATACCGGCTCTTGCGCATCGGCCCGATCGTCGCGGATATCTTGAGTGTCCTGAAGCGAGAGCGGAGCCTACTGGAAAGCCCCGGTCCGGTCGTCCTCGTCCTCTCCGAAGGCCGCTATAGGGTCCACAGACCGAGCTGAGCCCGGTTGCCGCAAGCGGGACGCTTGCGGCTACGCCTTCTCCCACGGAGCGCGGAGCTTGGGCTGGTCGAGCAGGAACTCCAATCCACCGCGCAGCCTCCCATCGCGGGTGAACCAGGGGTGGAAGCCCTGGCCGTCTATCCCATTGCCGTCTATCCGGTCGCGGCGGGTGGCGATGGCCTTGCCCTCGCGGATGCTCCAGCCCATCCAGCCGAAGCCCGCCTGGGCCAGCATCTCGCTGTAGTAGCGCGCGGCCTCGGCCCGCTTGGCATCGTCGAGGCACCCGGGCACGCACTCGTTCACGAGGAATGGCTTGCCGAACTTCTTGGCCATCGCCTGGAAGCTCTCGATGAGCTTGGCTAGGCCGGCCCTGTCGCGGGCATAGGGGTGGCCGCAAAGCACGTCCATCAACTGGGCGTGCTTCTCGATGTTCCCGCCCGTCATCGTGCCGATGGTGATGGGCTGCTTGGCGCCCGCGGCGCGGACGGCCTCCCCCGTCGCTTTGAGCCAGTCGTATTCCTTGGGCGGATTGCCCTGCGGCTCGTTGCACAGGTCCCAGATCAGCACCCGCTCGTCGGCGGCAAGCGGGCGGACGAGGGCCTGGACGTAGTCCACGCGGGTCTTCCACGGCCGGTCGAGGTCATCAATGTACGTCCCGCCGTAGTCCCAGTTCTGATCGTGCCAGCGGTTGAAGAGGCAGGGCATCGTCTTCATCCCCGCCTCAGCGACCGCCTTCACCGCGTCGAGGAAGCTCGCCGTCACCTTCTCGGGGTCGGCCATCCAGGCCGTGTACTCGATCCACAGCCGAATGCAGTTCCCGTGGATGCGCCGCACTAGCCCCACCTCCTCGCGGAATCGCGCGGGGTCGTAGCTCCACCACGCCTCCTCGATTCGTGCGCCCCACGACGGAATGCAATTCAGCCCGCGCAGCCAGCCGTAGTTGTCATAGACATGCATGGTCGGTCCTGCCTTGGGTTGGGGGAGGGGAGGAGCGGCTGCCATGGCTTTGGCGGCCACGCCTGCCACAAGCGAGCCAGCGGCGCGCCGAGCAAACTCGCGGCGGGGCACTGCGTTCGACGCACTGCTTGTCTTGGGGGTGATCGTGGCGGGACTCCGGTTCCGCGCTGCGCAGGGCAACGATGTCGCCTGGATTCACTTGCGGCGGGAGCCGCGCACAATCCTACCTCAACAGCGCGGTGAAGCCGGCCTGCTCGAAGTGGTGGTCGCCGGTCAGGGCGCCCTGGATGCCGCGCTCCTTCATCACGCTGAACGAGATGCAGTCGGTCAGTGTCCACGCCTTGTCCGGGCGGTTGAGGTATAGGTCAACGCCACGCTCGAAGAGGTCCTGCGTGGCGGGCAGGATGGTGCACTTGGGGTCAGCGCGAAGGGACGCGAGGAGACGCCCGAAGCTGCCGCGGGTGGCCGGCGCGGCAAGGCCGTCGGCCAGCTCGGACAGCACCCAGGCCGTGGTGATTGTGGGGCCTGTGAGGTTGGCGGACAGCGCCATCGCCCGCTCGTGTGCGGCGTCGTGTTTGTGGAGCACGGCCAGGTAGTAGAACGTGTCGGCGAAGGTCTCTCTCATCGCTTCGGCGTTCCGTGGATGTAGTGGTCGTGCTGCTCAGCAAAGTCGGGGGGCAGGCCCTCAATGATGCCCACAACGTCCTTGAGGCGTTCGGCGAGCGTGGGCTCGCGCTCGGACTCCTCGGGCTCCACGCGCACCCTGGCCCCCTCCGGCAGCGACGCCGGCTCGTCGAGCACCACGAGACCGTTCTCGACGTGGCCCCGATAGGTCATGGCCAACTCCATATCCTCTGGTGCTGCCGTCCTGTGCCTACACCCTGATGCTAGCGTTCGGCGACGGTGTTGTCAAGGGCATTCGCGGGCGAACGGAACCGGTCGGCCCGGGGCCGGCGACTCAGGCGAGTCAGGCGACTCAGCGGGTTGTGGTTGGGCCTGAATACAGTCACAGCCCGTAGCGGTCACGCGACGGGGCCGTAGCGGGGACCGATGTCGGCGGCGATCTGCTTGCCCAGGGCGAGGAGGTCGGCCCGCTGGGCCTCGGTGAGGGGCTTGTAGGCACGGGCGAAAGCGACGTTCTGGAGGGCCTGCTCCATCGTGTAAGGCCCTATGTTTGCTACACTTACGCCCTCGAGGTCGAGGGCGTAGGCGATGGCCTGGGGCAGCAACTCCGGCCTGGTGACGCAGCCGACGGAGCCTTTGCGGTGGTTTGGGAACCCGCCCTTGATGCCGACGTAAACCTTCATTGCCACGACACCTACGTTTTGCTTGCGGCACTCGGGTAGACGCTTAAGGACTCAACATCGACAACAAATTGTCGATCTTCCGACGCTGTTTACCGCCGCCCCCTTCGGGGCTTTGGCACGGGTTTTTGCAGCCGATTGC
>VGYV01000196.1 GCA_016872855.1 Planctomycetota bacterium | reverse complement strand
GACGAATCGCGTGCGGTAGCAGGCCAGGAGAAGGCGGAGGTCCACGCCCTCGTCGTATTGGCCGAGGCCGATGTCGGAGACGCCTGGGGTAGGGCCGCCCTGGAAGGGGCGGCGCTCGCGCACCCAACTGCTGTCATCGAAGTCAGCCGCCATCCAGCCTTCCGGCGGCGGGGGCGTGGGCACGGGGTCGTTCGAGCGGAACCCGCCGCCGCCCATGCCGAGCACCGCGTGGTCGCGCCAGTCCACTTTCGCGGGGTCAATGCCCTTCGCCTGGAGTGCCTTCTCCGTGTCGCGCTTCACCCGCTCCGCGATGCGCCCCTGGAGGAACTTGCCGCCCCCTGCTCTCAGCGCAGTGGGCGAGATGCGGTTCGTGCCGAACTGGTAGTGCCGCCGCCAGTAACACGTTTCGTCAAGCACAACGGAACCGCTCTCGCCGCCAAACGCTTGGGCCAGCATGAGAGCACAACCAAGAACAGGCCGTCGCACGTGGCTCTCCTGTCACCGAGTGGGCACGAGCTTGACGATGAAGGCGTCGCCCTTGCCCGCGTGGGCCTTCTGCACGGCGTTGGGCGTGACTGGGAAGTCGGGCGACGAGGTGTTGCCGACGAGGTAGACCTCGCCCTTGGGGCCGAGGGCGACGCTTCGGATGAGGTCGCCCCCGCTCCCGCCGAGGTACGTGGCGTAGAGGAGCTTCGCGCCGTCGGGGCTCACGACTGCGACCACGCCGTCGCCTTCGCCTTGGCCCTCCGGGCCGCGGAAGGTGGCCTGGACGGCATCGGGCGTGACGGGGAAGTCGCGCGACGTGGTGGTGCCGACGATGATCAGATTGCCTTGCGCATCGGGCGTGGGCATGAGGAAGAACTCGCCGCCGGCGCCGCCCAGGAGCGTGGCGAAGGCGAAGCGCCGCCCGTCGGGGGCCAACTGCACCAGGAAGCCGTCGTTCTTCCCCTTCAACTCGCGCTGGAGCGCATTCTCGGTGGTCGGGAAGTCAGGCGACGATGTAACGCCACTGAGGAGGAATGAGCCATCGGGCAGAAGGAGCGGGCGGTGCTCGGCGAACTCGTTCGCCCGGCCGCCGAGGTAGGTGGCGTAGAGGATGCGGCTGGCGTCGGGTGAGAGCTTGGCGAGATAGCAGTCGGACTCCCCGCCGAGCTTGGGCTGGGGCGCGCCGGCGGTCACGGGGAAGTCGTCGGACTTCGTGTGGCCTGCGACGTAGAGGTTCCCTGCGTCGTCGAGGCAGACGCCCATGATCGCGTCGTCCTCGCCCGAGCCGCCGAGGAGTGTGGCGAAGACGAGGCCCGAGCCATCGGCCTTCAACTTCACAATAGCGGAGTCCCTCGGCCCGCTCCGCTTGGGCTGCACGACGCCTTGGGTCGTCGGGAAGTTGGGGGAGTTGCTGGTGCCCACGACATAGACCGAGTCGTCCGGCCCAACGGCCAGGCCGCCGCGGGGAAAGTCGTCGCCCGAGCCGCCCACGTAGGTGCACCAGAGCAGCTTCTTGAGGTCGGGCGAGAGCTTGGCGACGAGCATGTCGGACGGCCCGCCGCCGAACTTCGGCTGGAAGCAGCCCTCGGTGGTCGGCGCGTCGGGCGAGCGGGTCGCGCTCGTGATGACCACGTTGCCCTTCGAGTCGAGGCCCATGCCGTAGACGTTCCGCTCCTGCTTCGAGCCGCCGAAGTAGGTGGCGGCGAGCACCTTCGAGCCGTCGGGGCTCAGGCGCAGGAGGAAGCAATCGCCGCCATAGATGCCGCCGTGGCCGAGGGCCGGGTCGTCGCCCGCGTAGGCAGGCTGCACGGCGCCCTCCGTGGTCGGCAGGCCCGTCGAGCACACCTGGGCGCCGACCAGCACCGACCCGTCGGGACAGGGGATCACCTCTCGCGCCTGGTCCCAGCCGCTACCGCCGAAGTATGTGGCATACTCCACACGGAACCGCGGCTGGGCCGCCGCCTCCACAGCGCGAGGCATGCCAGGGGCAGCAGCGAGGGTCAACGCAAGACAGGCCAGCGCGCTCGCCCGCATCATGGGTTCCTCCTTCGCTCGGTCAATGGAAGAGGTTCTCCTCCGGCACCGGCTCAATCAGGAAGCGGTCGGAACTCCAGTATAGCTGGATTCCGGCGTGCTGCACGCCCGAAATCCGCACGATGTGCTCGTCGTGGGTCTTCCGCACCTCCCGACCCGCATAGTCAATGGCGAAGGCGACGAGGCCCTTCTTGAGCGGCACCGGTTGCGAGAAGTCAATGCGGTGGGTTGGCATGCCGATCTGCTCGACGAACTGGAGCGCCTTCTCATGCCGGGGCGAGATGATCGTGGCCATCTGGCCAGGAGCGGTCTCGATGGCCAGGCTGGCGCGGTGGGGTGCGTCTGTCTTGGCGTAGAAGCGGTACTGGCCATCGGCAGGGACATGGACCTTGCCCGTGATCTTCAGGAGGAACGGCCCCTGGGCGTCGGCTGGAAAGACCTCGGGCTTGTCCCAGTAGTCGTACCATACCCTGGGGAAGTTGGCCTGGAGCTTCAGCCCGAGGTCTACGTTCGGCAGCACCTTCGTAACCACGGGCTTGTCTTGTGAAGACCGGCTGAAGTAATCGAAGCGGACCCCCGGTGTGGCGGCTACGCCATCGGGCAGTGGCGAGGGTTTCGGCTCGGCGAGCAGCGCCTCGGCGGCCTTCCGCGCGTCGGTGTCCGAGCCGCGCAGGGCCTGCCTGGCGACGTCCACGACTTCCTGGCGGCTGAGTTTCTTCGCCCTGCCTCCGCCAGCGAGGCGGGCCAGCGCGCGGTCGCCGTTGGCCAGGTGCAGTTCCTCGATGCCGCGGGCGCGCCACCAGGCCGCCTTCTCGCGGTAGAGCTTGGCGCGGGCGGCATCGTTGAACACCCGCTCCAGCTCGTCGGCGACTGTGGCATAGTAGCGGCTGCACACCATAGTCGCGTAGCGGCCGGCCAGCTCGCGGCGGAAGGCGGCATGCCAGAACAAGCCCGTGCCCTCGAGGACCCTGGCCTTGCGCGAGAAGCTGAAGTCGCCCCCGAACCCGTGGTCGGGGTCAATCATGTCCTCGATGTAGATCCGCAGCCGGTCCTCCAGCCTCGCGCGGGCCTCTGGCGAGAGATGGCCCTTCTCGACGTTTCGCGCCGCGCCATCGCGGTTGAAGAACAGCAGGCAGCCCTCCTCGTTGTCTTGCCATTCCTCGTGGTCGGCGGCGCGATAGCCGCCGTCGGTGCCGAAGATGCGGACGTAGTCGCGGTAGATTTCATCCACGCGCGGGTCGTAGACCGCCTCCATCCAGAGCTGCTGGATGACGCTCCAGAAGTCGAGCGCGGCGCGGTAGTAGAAGGCGGCCTCCTCGTGGCGGCCCGCCTGTTCGAGGAGCGGCCCGTCGCGCCGCACACCCCAGTTGGCCCGGACAGCGTACGCCGCCGGAATGCCCGCGGCAAGCACCGCAGCGACAGCGGCGGACAGCGTAAGCAAACGGGCTCTGGACACTGGTCACTCCTTGAGCTTGCCGTAGTGGGCGAGCATGGCCTTTGCGGCGCGGGCCACGGCCCCGTCGGGGTGACGTTCCAGGCTCTCCAGCACCCAGCGGCCCTCGGTGCCGCGCTCGATGAGCTTGTCGTGATAGAGGCGGATGAGGGCGAGGGTGTCTGTGCGGAAGAACGCAAAGAGCCGCTTTGCCTCGGCCTCAAGGCCCGGCACGCGCCGCACGGCCTGCCAGAAGCCCGCCTCCCGCTTCAGCTCGGCCAGGTCGGTGCGGCAGGCGCGGTTGATGCGCTCGCCGCCCTTGCCTGTGTTGGGCTTCGCCAGCATCTTCTCCAGGATCGGGGTAGCCTGCTCGCCGCCGATGTTGCGGAGGGCATGCACGTGCCGCACCCACGCATAGGACCGCGTGACCACCATCGGATTGCCGTACCGGTCGCCACCGCCGATGTCAACGGGCTGGCCCTGGATCGTGAGGAGCCACTTGCCAATGATCGGCACGGCCTCCTCGACGCCCAGACGGCCCAGATGCTGGCAGAGCGCGCCGCGAGGCATCACGTCCTGCTCCTGCTCCAGGACGTGCAGCAGGACGGCGATGGCCTTCTGTGTGCGGATGGCCGCGAGGATGTTGAAGGCGTATTGCCGCTCGACGGTGTAGCCGGGCGACGTGGCGAGGCGTTCGAGGCCAGGGATGGCCGCGTCGCCCATCGCCACGAGGGTCTCCTCGGCCTCGAGGCGAGCCACCGCGTCCTCGCCGCCCAACGCGCGAATCAGGTCCGAGGGGGCACGCTCCGCTGACCGCACAGTGGCGAAAGAAACGATGGCGAGGAGGCCGATCCAGAGGCTTCGCATCGCTTCCCCCTACCTGGTAGCCTTTGCCACTTCGCCCGCGGCGTCGAAGAGGCGGCGGGAGCGCTCCTGCCAACTGAAGGGCGCGATGTCCTGGCAGCGCATTCGCCAGAGACGCATGACATTCGTCCGCTCGTCGAGCAGTTGTTGGCACCTTCGCGCGAGGTCGGCGGGCAGGGGCCGGGACTTGCTGAGCAGGGCTTTCTCGATGAACACGCGGGCCTCGGCCTCCTGGTTGCCCTCGCGGGCGCACTCCAGGCGAATGGTCGTCACCGGGCCGTCAGGGCCGGGACCGAAGAGGTCGGTGCAGCTTCGCCCGAGGCCGGTCTCGTCGGCGTGCGAGTGGAGGTAGCGGTTGAAGAGGGTGCCGCCGCTGCCGCCGATGGCCCCCCAGTCGGCCTTGCCCTCGCCGAGGAGTTGGGCGCCGATGTGCCAGTAGTCGCCCCCCACACGCCCGTTGCCCGCGCGGCCGTAGACGAGCGTGCTCTCCATCCACATGCGGAACGACCAGGGCGGCGGGAAGCCCATCAGCAGCAGGGCGCAGCCGCTGCGGTTGAAGTTGAGGAGCACCTGATTCGGGTCGTACTGCCAGCCATAGAGACGCCGCACGGCGGGGTCGAGGAGCTCGCCGCCGTAGACAATCGAGTTCCAGCGGACGGGCACCGTGGCCTTGGTCTGCGGGTCGTAGACGTAGGCCCGCGTGGGCTGGTGCGACTCGGCGAGCCAGCCGGCCTCGGGCAGGATGCGGCGAAACATGGCGGCGGTGGGTGGGTCAGGCCCCATATCGCCAGCGATGCCGATCACAATGCTGTTGCCCAGCCCCTTGGCCTTCAGCCGCTCGCGGAGGGCGAGGAGCAGGGGCCGCCAGGCGGCCTCGCACTCGGGCGTGCCATACTGCGGGAGTTTCATGCTCTCGCGCTTGCCCGTGGCGGGGTCAACCACGGTCACGCGGGCGCCGTAGAAGGACGCGTAGTCGCGCGGCCCCCGCCAGGTGCGGTTCGACGCCTCGTAGCCCCAGGCGTTCAGGCACACGAAACGCAGGCGGTCGTGGGTCTTGAGCGCCGCCTCGATGTAGCGGTCGAAGCGGCTGAAGTCATAGCGGTACGAGCCATCGCCCTGTTTGAGCCACGGCACGAACGATTCGGCGTTGCCCATCTGCGATTCGGCGAGGAGCGGGATGAAGAGGCCGATGTTGCCCATCCCGCCCATCAGCGCCAGGCTCTTCTCGATGAGCCGCCAGTGAGCATCGGACCACGGCTCCACCTTGTAGTATTGCGCCAGCGTGTCGGGCGACTGGTAGATGTTGAGGAACGCCGCGTAGTCCTTCACGTCGGGCAGGGTCCAGTCGGCCACGGCGACGTCGAGCGTGCCGGCGAATGCCCTGCCCTGGGCCTCGATGCTCAGCTCGCCTGCGTAGCGGCCTGGGGTGGCGCCCTTGGGCACATTGACCGACGCCCAGATCGCCACGGCGGGGGCATTGGCGGGCGGGGCATCGAGGGAGCATGTCGAAGCGCGTGCCGCCCTCGGCGCCGGCGTCGCGCCTCCAGCGCGGCGGCGTGACGGGCATGCCCATCTCGCGGAGCGCGGCCGGCCAGAAGGGGTTGGGCACGCCATAGCGGACATTGACCGCGTCGGCGGGGATGGCGCCGCTGCCGCCGGTTTGCTTCAGCGGCGATGCCTTGGCGGAGAGGCCCTTCAGCGGCTCGGCGGCGGCAACGATGGCCTGCCCGGCGAACGTGCCGTTCCGCGCTCCCACGATTCGCACCCTCCCCCGCCTCTCGTTCGCAGCCGACAGCGCGGGGTCGAAGAGCGTGCGCGTCGTGTCCACCGTCCACACCTGAACGCCTTGCGGCTGCCCGCCGATTGCGCCGGGCTCGGCCTCGGCGCGGAGTTCCAGCCGCCCCAGTCCCGCGGTGCCGATCATGGCCTCGGGCTGCCGCGCGCACTGCGGCGGGCAGAGGCCGCGGTGCAGCTCGATGGCGAGGACGTTCACGCCGTCGCGGAGGCGGTCGAGGGGAATCTCGGCGGGACCGAAGGGGCGCTCGCGCAGCGCCCACTGCGGGTTGCGCAGGTCGTTGGGGTCGAGAGGGCGCGGCCGGCCCTTCTCCAGGCTGTCGCGGTAGAAGAAGGCTTCTGGCGGATAGGCATCGGCGGGCGTGCCGGGCCGCAGGTTGCCCTCGGGCAGGTGCGCGCGGGCGACCTCGGTGCCGTTCAGATAGGCCACGAAGCCGCCCCTGGCGCTCAGCGAGAGCGTGAGCCTCCGCACCTTCGCGCGGTCGGCCACCACGAAGCGGCCCCGCAGGCACACCAGGCCGACGGCGGGCAGGAAGGGGTCGGTGCCGCGTAGCCGCGTGCTGATCTCCTCCTGGCTCATCTCGCCGATGAGCTTGAGATTCTTGACCCCGTGCTCGAACTCCAGCCCCGGGGCCAGGAACCAGTCGCTGTCCTCGAAGTCGGGCGCCGCCCAGTTCGCGGGCGGCGGCTCGGGGAACATCGCCGCGAGGCTGTCCGGCCTCTGCGGACCCGCATCGGCCGAAAACGCGGGCGGGAACGTGGTGTAGTGCTTCCGCCAGTAGTGCCTCTGGCTGAGGACGGCTTCGCCTGCGGGAGCCGCCTGCCCCGCAAGCCCCATGCTCCACAGGCCGAGCAGCAGGAGAGCGCACGCATTCCGTGGCATGGCGGCAGAGCCTCCTTCACGTAGCGACAAGCGTCCCCGCTTGTCGGCGGTGTCCGCAAGCGGGACGCTTGCGGCTACTTCGCCCCTCCTTCGGTCAGCGCCCGATAGGTGGCCTCGACGATGGCCTGAATGGTCACCGTGGCGCCGCTGATGGCGTCCACGTTGAGCGCCTGGCGCTCGATGATCTGCCGGGGGGCGATCTTGCTCGCCCCCTGGTCAATCCGCTCCTTGTGCTGCACCTTGATGTCGGCGATCCGGCCGCTCTTGACAGTGACCTCAAGCTCGATGGGGCCGCCGTAGCCGATGCTGCTCCCGCGGTAGACGCCGTCCGCGAGTTTGCTGATGTCGAGCGCCTTGCGGGTGAGAAGCTCCAGCTTCGCCTCGGTCCTCCTGGCGTATCGCTGGGCGAAGGGACGGATGTTCGGCACCATCACCTTCGGGAACAGCTCGATGGCCGCGCGGTAGTGCTCGGCGGCCTTGTCGGTGTTGGCTAGGCCGGCATACACATCGCCCAGCTTGTCGTTCATCTTCGCCCGATGCAGAACATCCCAGGGCGCCCGGGGCGGCTTGGTGAGCGCGGTGGTGAGAAGCTCGAGCGCCTTCTGAGGCTCCTCGTACTTGACGTAGAGCGAGGCGAGGTTGATGTACATCTCGGTGTGGCCTTCGGGGTACTTCGCTATCGTGTCGAGGAAGAGCTTCGCCGCCCACACGTCCTGACCGCCCAGCAGGAGGAAGAAGGGGTAGCCGTCGCCCCGCTGCTTCTTCTCCTCGCCGTAGATGTAGAGGAGCTTGACGCCCTGCTTCGCCTTCTCGCCGCCGGCGTCCAACAGATCCTGAATGACCGGCATGGCATCCTTCAACGGCCTGTTCGTGTCGAAGTCCACCTTCACGCCGTCGAACCAGGCGGGCGGCAGCTTCAGCTTGGCGACGGCCTCGGCGAGGCCGCCCTCGCCCGCCGCGGCTGATGAGCCCAACATCCCGAGAATGAGCATCGCCCGAACACGCCGCTTCTGCATCGTTCGCTCCTTTCTGATCGGTCCGATCGGTCGGATCGGTCCGATCCACCCTATTACTCCGGGAAGCTCAGGGGATTCAGCGGGTCGGTGCCCGCCTTCTTCTCCTCGTCGTTCGAGTAGCCATCGCCGTCGGCATCGGGGTCGGCGTTGTCGCCCACTCCGTCGCCGTCCGTGTCCCGCCACTCCTTGGGGTCGCGGGGGAAGGCATCCCAGGGCACGGCGGAGGCGTTCGGCACGCCATCGCCGTCCCAATCGGCCTCCTCGTTGTCAGAGACCCCGTTCTTGTTCAGGTCGTCGGCCTTCCCGTCGCCGTCAATGTCGGCGTCCAGACTGTCGCCGATGCGGTCCCGGTCCACGTCGGCCCGCTCTTCGCGTTCGAGGGGGAACGCATCCTTCGCGTCGGGCACGCCGTCGTTGTCGTCGTCTTCATCGAGGTCGTTGGGCTTGCCGTCGCTGTCGCTGTCGGGCGGGGCCGCTTCTGTGATGAGGAGGGCAAGGTCAATCTTGAACGGCGGGGCGGTGAAGGTCTGCTTGCCTGCGGGGACATCGAGGCGGGCGAGGATGGCGGCGTCGGTGGGGCTGTACCAATAGCCCTTGGCGGCCTGGGGCACGTCCACCGCGACCTCGAGGCCCTTCACCTCGCCGCGGTCGTGGTCCCAGGAGTGATGGCGGTGCTGGCCGGCCGGCGTCTTCGCGCATTCGGCGCAGGCGCCGTGATGCAGGTAGACGCCGGCCCGCTTGTCGGACCGGAGGCCATAGGCGCGCACCTCTTTGGCCTGCGGCCCGGCCAAGTGGACATGCGCGGGCTTGACGCCGGCGTCCAGGCAGTAGGAGAAGTCCTGGAGGGCCTTGGTGTACTGCCGCTCCTCGGGGCCGAGCCAGATGTTCATGTGGTGGCCGTCCTTGGCGTAGGACGTTTCCCAGAAGATGAAGGAGATTTCGTTGAAGAAGGCGCTCCAGAGGCGGACGCGCATGCGGCGGGCGGAGCCTGGGTCCCACACGCCGCCGATGCCCTGGGGGATCAGCTCGAGCTTCCCGCCGCCGTTGCCCTGCTCGCCGTAGACGACGGGCTTGCCGGGCTTCTTGTGCCGCGCCGCGTTGCCGGCCGAGGCCTGGTCGGAGCCCAACTCGTCCTCGCGGCCGTACCAGTGGGGCGCCGAGATGTCAATGCCCGCCAGGTCGGGCCGCTCCCAACTCGTGGCCACGGGCCGGCCGTAGGGGTCAATGGACTTCAGGTAGGGAACGGTGATGGCGTACCAGCCGTCCGCGGCCTTCTGCTCGTTGAGGAGTTCCCAGAAGTCCACGCAGGCGCCCCAGCGGTCCACCGAGTACTTGATAAGGGCTTTGACCTTGGCCATGCCCTGCTCGTCCTCGGGGTGGTCGTTGAAGACGCGGGCAAAGCCGAAGATGCCGTAGAAGTTGCGCAGGCCGTGGCGCATCGTGAGCTGGAGCATCTCGTCCACCATCGCCGCCTGCTCCCAGCGTATGCGGGCCGGGGTAGGGAGCTTGGGGTCGTAGTGGATGTCGAAGACGGGGATGGAGAAGTTGTGGGGCGAGAAGCGCCAGAGGTTGAACCCTGCCCGCCCGTGTCGGCCGAAGTACACGTCGCCGTTCACTGGGTTCATCGAGGGGCCGCGGGCGAAGAGCGCCCCCGGCGGCGGCTCGGGCCGCTTAGCGCCCCCGTGCATGTCGAGGCGGAAAGGGCCTTCCATGGACTTCTGGTCCATCGCCGAGCCGTTGTGGTTGCCATCGAAGACGCCGTCCTGGGTGCCTATGGGCCAGAAGGGGCTGCCGTCCTCAAAGACGAATATGAAGGGGTTCGCCGGGTTGATCCGCACCCAGCCCTTGGGCTTGATTCGCGGCTGGACCACCTTGAACGCGCCGCTGCCTTTCGCGCTCTCGCCCTGGGCGTTGCGGAAGGCCCACTCGAAGGCCCAACCGCCTACCTCGCTCGGGGCGTAACGCGCCTTCCACGTGTCGGCGGGGTCGCAGGGCCAGGTGGCGTCGGACCGCTCTCGGCCCTTGGCATCCCTGAACTTGCGGACCACTGGCTTCTGGGGCTTGGAGGACCCATAGAAGAAGCCCCCGACCTTGACGGCCTTCCCGCTCGGCGACGTGAGTGCGACGTCAATCGTCACGTCCCAGTTCGGATCGTGGTACTTCCCCTCGTGCTGAAAGGTCAGCTCGAAGACCTGGTAGGGCATGAGCCGCGGGGTGTTCTGTGTGGCCTTGACGTCGAGGGCCGAAGCGGCGGAGAGGGGGACGACGATGGCGGCGAACAGGGCGAGTGCCCTCATGGAAGTTGCTCCTGTGCTGGGAGAGGATGGGTGGATGAATGGATGGGTGGATGAGAGAGAAGGAAGAAGGGGACGCTCGGCTTCCTGTCTTTCATCCATTCATCCACCCATCCATTCATCCCCGCCGTTCCTCGCGGGTCACTTCAGGAAATCGGGCAGATAGCCGTCGCCGGTGCCCTTGGGCTGGAGCTTCTTGCGCTCTTCTTCGCGCTGGCGGCGCTCGGCCTCGCGCAAGGCGATGTACGAGCCGCGCGTCAGGCGGTCCTCGTTGCCAGGCCCGGCGATGACGACGATGGCACTCTCGGCCATGCGGCCGGCCTTGACGTGCTCGTGGTAACAGCCCGTCTGGCACAGGCCGCAGCCGTTGCACTTATCCGCGAGCACCACGGGGGCGGAGAAGCCGCTCCCCTCGACTGGCTGGTTGTTCTCGTCGAGTTCCACGCGGACTCGGACGAACTCGATGGCGTCGTAGCCAGCAGCGGCGCACTCCTTGTGGCATCGCTCGCAGGCGGCGGTGCCCAGGTGGGGCAGGCAGGTGGCCTCGTTGACGATGGCTAGGCCAATGCGGGCGGCGCGCTTCTCGTCGAGCGGCAGCGCCCGAATCGCCCCGGTGGGGCACACCTGGCCGCAGTTGTTGCACTTCGGCTCGCAGCCCACCCAGTCAGGCACGAGGCGGGGCGTCCAGAGGCTGTCGAACCCGCCCTCGAAGCCCATCGGCTGGAGGGCGTTGTAGGGGCAGGCCTTGAGGCACTGGGCGCAGCGGACGCACAGCTTCAGGAACTCGCCCTCGGGCACGCTGCCCGGCGGCCGGAGGGGCGGATGATCGGGCGGCGCGCCGCGAAGCTGGCGAACGCCCACGGCCGCGGCCAGGCCCCCAGCCAGTCCCGCTGCAAAGCCGCGGCGTGACATGGGGACCTCGGGGTCGCGTGCCGCGTGCCGCGTGCCGCGTGCCAGGAGGACAGAGCGTCCGGCGTCTCCGTCCTGTATTGGCACGCGGGACGCGGGACGCGGGACGGAACGCCAACCGAACTCGATGGCGTTGACGGGACAGGCCTTCGCACAGGTCTGGCAGAAGGTGCAGTCGAGCGGGCGGGTCGTGAAGTCGGGCTTGATCGCATCGAACGGGCAGGCCCGCGCGCACTTGCCACAGCCGATGCACGCCGACATCACCCTTCGCTCCGTGAGCCGAAGCAGACTGGCTACGCTGAAGATCGCCCCGCTCGGGCACAGGTGGCGGCACCAGAACCGCGCGCCAAGCATGCCCAGCGCAATCGTGAGGACGAACAGCCCAATGGACAGATAGTGCCCCGCGTGCATTGGCGGGATGAGATACCAGCCCTTAGCCAAGCCCAACTGCATCGGGGCAACGAGGTACATCATCCCCCGCGTGAAGACGGGGATCGCTGCGACGAAGCCCGACAGCAGCACCCCGCACGCAGCCGCGGCGAGGATGCCTGCCAACAGGCTGTACCGCAGGTGGACCCACCACCCGCGACGCCTCACGTGCAGGCGCTTGACCCGCTTCCCAGCCGCCCAATGGACGAGGTCCAGGAGCGTGCCGAAGGGACAGATGTAGGCGCAGAAGCCGCGAGGAACCACAAGACTCACGGCCAAGAGCACACCCGCCCAGGCGAGCGGCCAGACCCATGTGCGCGCGGCGATCGCGGTCGAGAGCCCAACCAGCGGGTCGAGGGCAAGGAATGCCTCCGCGTCAATCACCTCTCGCGCTGCGCGCGCCTGGGCATGGTGGCGCACGTCGTAGGGCCAGCAGACGAAGAGAAAGAGAGCGAGGAAGATGACGAAGCAGTCGGCCTGAATGATACGTCGGGCATCGCCGATGAATCGCAGCAAGGGAGATTCCTCGACTTCGCTCGGAATGACCCGTGGGCGCGACGCCCTGCCGCCTCACTCGCCAGCATGCCAAAGGGCGCTGGCTGGGACAAGCTCCATCACGTGGGCGTCGGAACTCCAGAAGAGCTGCAGGCTGGCCCGGCCGAAGCGGCCGCGAACGTTGTCGCCCTGGTAGTCAATCTCCAGGTCGGCCAGGCCACGCTTCAGCTCGATCGGCTCGGAGAAATCAATGCGGTAGTGAAGGGCGCCGCCCCAGTCGCGCTGCTCGGCGTAGAGGAGGTTCTTGTCGTCGTCGGGCGAGACCACCTTGGCCAGTTGGCCGGCCGGTCCCAACCGCACGGTGGCCTTCGAGCCGGGGGGCGTCTTGACGTAGAAGCGATACGCGCCGTCGTGCGGCACCTGGAGCTTGCCCGCGATCTGGATGAGGAACGGCCCGTCGGCGCTGGGGGGCGCGGCCTCCTCCTTGTCCCAGAAGGCCACGAGGGCCTCGGGGAAGCGCTCGTTGCCCTTGAATCCCACGTTCACGCATCGCAACACCTTCCAGAGCGTCTTCGCTGGCTGAGCGGCCTTGGCGGTGAACTCGACAACAACGCCGGGCTTGAGGCCGGCGGGGGGCTGGGGCGGCTGAAGCAAGGCGGCTGCCCTCCGAATCTCAGGGTCGGCGTCCTCCGCCGCCGAACGGGCCAGTTCCATTTGCCCGAGATCAGCGAGGGCGAGGACCGCGGCAAAGCGGGCATCCGCTTCGCTCGACTTGAGGCCAGCGTTCAGC
>VGYV01000195.1 GCA_016872855.1 Planctomycetota bacterium | reverse complement strand
CCCGAAGATGGTCTTCTCGCCGAGTTCCTTCTTGAACAGGTCGGCCGCCCACGTGCCCGTGAGCACGCCGACGACGAACGTCGTGACCCCGCAGTAGAGGAGGAGCATGAAGAAGTTCCGCAGCCCGGGATACGCCCTGTAGCGCCGCACGAGGGCCCACGCGAGCGCCACCTGGAGCACGCCGTAGACCGCATCGCCGAGGCAGAAGCCGTAGAAAAGGACAAAGCTCGCCATCAGGAAGGCCGATGGGTCGAAGGCGTGGTAGCCGGGCAGCCCAAACATCTCGACCAGGAACTGCGCGGGGCGGAAGAAGCGGGTGTTCGTGAGCGACACGGGCACGCTCTCGCCCGCGGCGGGGTCTTCGAGGACGACGGAGACCCCAGGCAGGTCCCGCGCGGCGGCCTCGCGCAGGCGGTGCTCATCGCGCGCTCGGACGTAGCCCGCGAGGACCACGGCTCGCCCCGTGGCGGCCATCTTGCCCAGCGCCCGCGCCGTCTCGAGCTTCCCCTCCCAGTGGCCGAGGACGAGTTCCACCTGGTGGCGGAGCTTGCCCAGCTCGGCCAGCTCCGCCTTGGCGGCGGCGACGTCCTGCTTGTGCCTGCGGAGTTCCGCCTCGATGGCGGCGACGTGGTTGCCGAGGGCGACGGACTGTGCGGGGGCGGCGAGGGGCTCGAAGCCGGCCTCGCGGAGGCGCGAGGCCGCCTCCTCGGCCTGCTCGCGCAGGGCCACGCTGGCCACGAGGGCCTTGCCTCCGACGGCGCCAAGCTGCTCGATGACAACACCCTCGGGGACGAGCCCGGGCTCGCCGATGCGTCGTGCTTGCTTCTCGGGCGCGAGCCAGAGCGTTGCGCGCGACCAGCGGAGCGCGCCCTCGGCAGGCACCGGCACGTCGAGGCCGCGGAACCGCGCGACCGCGGCCAGACGCTCCTTGGCCTTCCCGGCAGCGGCCTGCGCGGCGGCTCGGCGCGCCGCAAGCTCCTTCACCTGCTGGTGAAGGCCCTCGATGTCAATCGACTTCAGGGCTTCGGCCAGCTCGCGGCGAGTCGCCTCGATGGGCGTGGCGATGAGGTTGGAGAGGAAGTCCTTGACCGTCTTCGAGAACTCCCGCAGGATGTCGAGCGTCTCGGAGAGGCGGCGAAGCTGGGCCTCGACGGCCCGCGTGTCGGCGGACAGCATGGTGAGGGCCGCCTCGCCGTGCGGCACCTCGGCGACGTGGACGAGGCCGACGCGTGCCAGGCGCTCGGGAACGGTGGGCGCCTGTGCCGCCGGGCAGACGAGCCAGGCCTTCTTCACGCGGTCAATTGCCATCGGCCTGCTGCTCCAGGCGCTTGAGAAGCTCGTCCCTGAGTGGCGGGACGCGTTCGGCGCGCACGCGCTTGAGCGCCGCCAGGGCGGCGGCGAGCCGGCGGTCGAGTTCGGCGAGCGCCTCGTCCTTCCGCTTCTGCGCGTCTGCCTGGTGCTTCGCAATCTCCGCCTTCGTCTCCTCGTCGAGCTTCCGGCCGAGGGCGTCGAGGTCCGCCTTCACCTTCTCGCGGGCCTGGCGGGCGCGCGCCTTTGCGTCGTCCACCACGGCGCCCGCCTTGGCCTCGATGGCCACGATGCCGTCGAGCACGTTCTGCTTCATTCCTGCGGTCCCGTCAAGTCACACTGGGCACGGACCCCTGTCAACCCAAAAATAAGGGCGCCCACTTTTGGGCGCCCCGGCTCTCCACAGTATACGGAGATAGCGCGCGGGCGCAAGCCTTTCTTTCACTCCGAGGCCTGGAGGAACTCCTCGAGAATCTTGCTGGGCAACGCCGCCTCCGCCTTCTTGTCGAACGGGGCCGGCTGGGCCTTCTCCACGAAGTCGCTCGCGCCGTGGCGGAAGAAGGCCTCCCAGCCGGGGATGGCCTCGGCCGTCGGGCCGTTCAACTCGCGCTTCGCATAGTCGAGCAGATTGCGGAGCTGCGGGGCCGCGACCTGCTGGTGGTACTCGATGGAGTCTGTGACCGGGTAGCCATTGGCGAACAGGCCGCTCTGGTGCTCGCGGATGGCCTGGGCGAGAAGCTTGTTGGCCCCCTTCGTGGCCGTGGCCTCGAGGATGGCGTCGTCTAGGCAGAGGTCCTTGCGCGTGGCGATCAGGCGGGCGAGGGCCTTGTGGCCGTTGAGGAGCTGGGCTTCGGCCTTCTGGAGGCTGGCCAGGGCGTCCTTCTTCGCCTGGTCGGAGTAGGTCTTGGCCGCGGCGGAGCGCTTGGCGTCGGCCACGAGGGCCAGGGCCTGCTTGCACTGCTCCTGGATGTACTGGTGGAGGAAGCTGCGCCCCAGGTCAGCAAGGTCGGTCTCGTAGAAGGGGCTTGCGGTCGCCGTATTCTTGGCGGCCAGGGCGAGGGCCACGGCGGCCCGCCCGGCGCTGCTGCCGGGCGCAGGGAGCGTGGCCCAGCGGACGTAGGCCCGGAAGTTCACCTCGCCCTCGGCGCGCGGGGCGCCGCGGAGGGCCTGCTTCTGGGCCTCCGCCATCGGGAAGATGGCCTCCTGCCCGTAGCGGCGCCCGAGGTACTGGTTCACCACGCGGTTCGTGGTCGCGCCCTCGCCGCGCCACACGAAGAGCCCGGACCACGCGAACTCCGCGGCGAAGTTGTCCATCATCGGGTTCACGTGCTGTAGCTCGTGCCAGTTCCAGAAGCCCGTGGCTCGCGGGGTGGGCATGAAGTGGCGGAAGTGGTGGAAGCAGTTAGCCAAGGCGGTGAAGCGGTTCTCGAAGAGGTCGTTTGCCGCGCCACCCCAGGGCGGGGCGTACTGGAAGGCGCGGTCAGAGAACCGCTCCGTAGCCGTGTAGAGGACATCTTGAGGCCGGACCCAGCCGCCGCCGTCGGGGTAGGTGAAGCTCGTGGTGTCGAGCTTGCGCCGAAGGGCGCCCAGCTCGGTCTCCCAGTAGAGCAGGGCCACGTCCTTCGGCAGGTCGCGGACGAACGCGGCCTTGGCCTCGGGCGTCGCGCCCCACTGGGCTGAGCCCCAGGTGGCCAACGCGGCCTGGGCCTTGGGGTCCACCTGCCGCAGAGTCTCCAGAGCCGCCGCATCGGCGTTCTCGGCCTGCGGCATGGACACAGGGTTGGGCGGCGGCAGGCTGGCCACCACGTACCGGTGGTCCGTGCCGTAGGTGTCGAGGATGGCCTTCCAGAGCCTGGCCTGTAGCTCGCGGCACCTCGGCTCGGCGGCCGAGAGCGCGCAACTGCCGCCGGCAGCAGCCGGATAGCCAGCCGGGTAAGACGCTTTCCACTTCAGGTTGGGCATGGCCTTGCGGAGCGCGTCCTCGAACTCACCGAAGGCGAGGAGGTACGTGACCTCGAGCCCGAGGGTCTTCCGCGCATAGGCGAACGCCTCGTTGAGCACGGCGGTCACGTGGTCGGGGTGAAGGCCCCAGCCCATTCGCGCCGTGGGGCCGCCCTCGCCGGAGAGCACTTCCTCCATCTTAGCCTCGGGGAAGGCCTTGGCAAAGGCGGCGCCCCAGGCCCTGCTGCCAGCCGTGAAGGGCACGGCCAGGCAGTTCATCCGCTTCTTCGCCATCCAGCGGAGGTACACCTTCCAGTCCTCCGCATTCCACAGCGTGGCCTGGAACCGCTTGGGGCCGTAGAGCCCCACCGGCACGTAGGCCACGCGGTCGGCGAACGCAGGGTTCGCCACGGTGCTGATCAGCGGCAGCACCACATCCTGGCGCCGCGCCACGTGGTCGCCGTCCGCGAAGAAGCCGCAGTCCAGCCTCGACTCGAGGAGGTCGTACACGGCGTAGAGCGCCGAGCGGGGCTGGTTGCCGGCCAGGATGAGGATGGGCGGCTGCTCGAGGACGACGATGGCATAGCCATCGTCCCGCACCTGATCCAGAAGGGCGGCGGCAACCGTCTTCTCGCCCGCCTCGCGCACGGCGGCCTGCCCCACGTAGACGACGCCCTGGCCGCCCTCGGGCGCCTTGGCGGCTATGGCCAGGCGCGCACCGGTGGCCCTCTCGATGAACGTCTGGAGCTCCGCCGCCGCAAACCGCTCCGGCTCGGCCGCCTTCTCGGCCACCACAAGGGTGGCAGCGGGTTTCCCCCCGCGAACCAGCTCGAATCCCCCGGCATGCGCGACCGCCACAACCCCCCACACGCTCGCCCCGATCAGCCGCGCCCACATGATGAAGTCCTCCTAGCAGCCGCCAACCACCCCCACGCGCAATGGGCGGCCCCGCCGCCCGACGGCACCAGTATAGCAACAGGTCCGCCCTCGCGCAATCCCTGGAGGGCCGGCAATCCGTTTCCCTCTTGCACGCCGCGCCAGGATGGGGCTATAATCAGAGAGCGCCGTTCTGCCTGTGGCCGCCGACCAGGCACTGATTGGGGATATCCGTGGCGAGGAAGCCTAGCGAGGGGCTCCTGTTCGAAGACCTGCTGGCCGAGCTGCGCGCCTTCCTGGCCGAGATGGCCGGCGAGGCGGGCGTCGCCCAGACGCTCAAGGAGCTTCAGGCGAACGCCAGCGCGCAGCGCCCCACTCACGTCGCCCCCACACGGCCGCGCGCAGGCTCGCGCCGCACCGCCCCCGCGCCACTCATCACCCCGCCGCGGGATGACCTCCAGAAGGCACAGACGGTCGTCAACAAGCTCCTCCCCTCGCAGCCCCCCACCCTGCCGGGCCTCGACCTCGCCGTCTACAACCGCTTCTGCCACGAAGTCGGCGGCGACTACTACGACTTCATCAACCTCTCCGACGAACGCGTCGCACTCGTCATCGCCGACGTCTCGGGCAAGGGCTTCGCCGCCGCACTCGTCATGGCCATGCTCCGCGAAGTCCTCCACATCGCCGCCGCCAACCAGGCATCCGCCGCAAAAGCCGTCGCCGTCACCAACCGACTCCTCGTCCCTGACATGCCACGCGGCATGTTCGTCACCATGCTCTACGGCGTCATCAACCCCGCCGCACGCGAGATGACCCTCGTCAACGCCGGCCACTGCCCACCCATCATCTGGCGGCCCAGGCTCACCGGCGCACGCATGCTCGACCTCCGCGGCCCAGCCATCGGCATGCTCGACCCACAGCGCTTCGCCGAGGGCATCCGACAGAAAACCCTCCGCTTCGAGCCCGGCGACTGCCTCTGCTTCTTCACCGACGGCATCTCCGAGGCCAAGGACCTCCTCGGCGAGGAGTTCGGCGGCCAGCGCCTCGCTCGCGTCCTCCGCGACAACGCCACGCAGCCGGCCAGCAAGATCACCGAGGCCATCATGGCCGCCGTGGACGAACACACCAAAGGAGCCGCCCAGCACGACGACATCACCCTCATCGTCCTCCGCGCCAACCCCGACGCCCCCGCCCCCTCCCAGGGGCGTGCGGAGTGATAGCCCCAGGCTCCCTTCACCCCTTGCTTCTTCCCGCTCGTCCGCAAATCGCCAATCCTCCATTTTCCCTGGTGTCAGCGGAAAGTTTGTTCTCCGCTGACACCAGGTGGATTGTAGAGAATCGTAAAATGCGTAACTGCTTGCCAGCGCGACGCTTACGCGCCCCAAGCCCCAACACCTATCCCCAACACCCAACACCGAACTACAGCCCCATCGCCTTCTTGACCTCGGCCATCGTGGCCTGGGCGATTGGGCGGCAGCGCTCGGCGCCGCGGCGGAGAATGGCCCACACCTGCTCCGGGTCGGCCAGAAGAGCCTGGGCGCGCTCGCGGATGGGGTCGAGGACCTTCATCATGTTCTCGTAGAGGGTCTTCTTGCACTCGATGCAGCCGATGGCCGCAGCGCGGCAGGCGGGGGCGATACGCTTGATGTCCTCGGCCGACGAGAAGTAGCCGTGGAGGGTGAACACGTTGCACTTCGTCGGCTCGCCCGGGTCGCTGCGGCGGATGCGGGCGGGGTCGGTTACGGCGGTGCGGACCTTCTCCCAGATGCTCTTGGGCTCTTCGAGCAGGCCGATGGTGTTGCCGAGCGATTTGCTCATCTTCTTGGTGGGGTCGTCGAGGCCCATGATGCGGGCGGCGGCGGTGAGGCGCTCCTTGGGCTCGGGGAAGACTGGGCCGTAGCGGGCGTTGAACCGCCGCGCGATCTCGCGGCTCAGTTCCAGGTGCTGCACCTGGTCCTCGCCCACGGGCACCACCTCGGCCTTGTAGAGCAGGATGTCGGCGGCCTGGAGCACAGGGTAGTCGAGCAGGCCCGCGTTCACGCTGCCCTCGAACTGCGCCGACTTGTCCTTGAACTGGGTCATGCGGAACAGCTCGCCGACTGGGGTCACGCTGTTGAGCACCCAGGCCAGCTCGGTGTGCTCGGGCACGTGGCTCTGGACGAACAGCGTGCAGCGCTCTGGGTCAATCCCGCAGCCGACGAGGACGGCGGCGAGGCTGAGGATGCGGCCCTGCATCTCGGCCGGCTCGTAGGGGATGGTGATCGCGTGGTAGTCCACGATGCAGTAGATGCACTCGAACTCGGGGATGAGCGCGACCCAGTTGCGCAGTGCTCCGAGGTAGTTGCCGATATGGATGTCGCCGCTGGGCTGTATGCCGCTGAAGAGCCGCTTCGCCAATGCCTTCTCCTTTGGGCGCCTGATGCTGGGAAAGCCAAATGATAGCAGAGGCGGGGGAGAACTGTCAAGTGTTGACTTGCCGCCCGTGAAATGCTACCATTGAAGCCAGTCTTCTGATGGGTGGCTTGCGCATGGCGATAGAGACGCAATTCTCCTACGGACAGAGCGCTGTCGGCGTTCGCCGCCGCGACCCGGGCCGGTGAGCGCCCGGCGGTCGCGGCTCCCCCCTGTCAGAAATGCGGAATGGGGAGTGCGGAGTGCGGAATGGGAAGAGAAAGCCCTCCGCATCGGTTATTCCGCATTCCGCGTTCCGCACTCCGCATTGCTGGATGACCCACGATCTCTTGGAGTGAACCGATGGAACTCAACCTTCCCCCTCGCTATGACCCCGCCTCGGTCGAGGGGCGGTGGTACCGCTTCTGGGAGGAGGGCGGCTACTTCAAGGCCGACCCCGACCCGAAGCGGAAGCCGTACACCATCGTCATCCCGCCGCCGAACGTGACGGGCATGCTCCACCTGGGCCACGTGTTGAACATCACGTTCCAGGACATCCTGACCCGCTGGCGGCGGATGCAGGGCTACAATGCCCTCTGGCAGCCCGGCACCGACCACGCGGGCATCGCTATGCAGACCGTCGTCGAGCGGATGCTCGAGGCCGAGGGCACCAGCCGCCACGCCATTGGCCGCGAGAGGTTCGTCGAGCGCGTCTGGGCCGTGAAGGAGAAGCACCTCGCCATCATCAACGAACAGCTCCGCCGCCTAGGCGCCTCCCTCGACTGGCGCCGCGAGCGCTTCACGATGGACGAAGGGCTCTCCCGCGCCGTCCGCGAGGTCTTCATCCGACTTTACCAGAAGGGCCTCGTCTACCGCGACAAGTTCATGATCAACTGGTGCCCCAACCACCGCACCGCCCTGTCGAACGACGAGGTGGTCCACCAGACCGTTCAGGGCGGGCTCTGGTGGATTCGTTACCCCTTCAAGGAAGGGCAGGGGAGTGTCACAGTCGCCACGACGCGGCCCGAGACGATGCTGGGCGACACCGCCGTGGCCGTGAACCCCGACGATCCGCGTTACACCGCCGTCGTGGGCCGAACCGTCATTCTGCCGCTGATGAACCGCGAGATACCCGTCATCGCCGACCCTTACGTGGACAAGGAGTTCGGCACCGGGGCGCTGAAGATCACGCCGGCGCACGACCCGAACGACTTCACGATCGGGCGGCGGCACGGCCTGGCCGCGCCCTGCGTGATCGCGCCCGACGGCACGATGAGCGCCGAGGCGGGACCCTACGCCGGCCTCGACCGCTTCGAGTGCCGCAAGCGCGTCGTCGCCGACCTCAAGGCCCTGGGCCTCCTCGAGAAGCACGAGACCCACACCCACGAGGTGGGCCACTGCCAGCGCTGCGACACGGTGCTCGAACCCTATATCTCGCTCCAGTGGTTCGTTCGCATGAAGCCGTTGGCCGAACGCGCCCGCAAGGTGGCCGAGAACAAGAGCATCCGCTTCTGGCCCGCACGCTGGGAGACGATGTACTACCACTGGATAGACACGGTGCCCGACTGGCCGATCAGCCGCCAACTGTGGTGGGGCCACCGCATCCCCGCCTGGTACTGCCAGGACTGTCCCGACCCGAAGCTGGCCGCCGCCGACCGCCCACCCGAGCCGCCCTACGGCATCGGCGGCTTCCCCGTCGTCTCCGCCTCGCAGCCCGACAAGTGCCCCCGGTGCGGCGGCACCCGATTCGTCCAGGACGCCGACGTACTGGACACCTGGTTCAGCTCCTGGCTCTGGCCCTTCTCCACCCTCGGCTGGCCGGACGAAACGGCGGACCTGAGGCACTTCTACCCGACCGACACGCTCGTGACCGGCCCCGACATCCTGGGCTTCTGGGTCGCCCGCATGATCATGGCGGGGCTGGAGTTCCTCGACGCCATTCCGTTCCGCGACGTGTTCATCCACGGCATCGTGCGCGACGACCAGGGGCGAAAAATGTCGAAGAGCCTGGGCAACTCGCCCGACCCGCTCGACGTGATGAACGAGTATGGGGCGGACGCGCTCCGCTTCAGCATCATCCTCATCACGGCGACGGGGCAGGACGCCTTCTACTCGAACGAGAAGGTGGCGATTGGGCGGAACTTCGCGAACAAGCTCTGGAACGCCTCGCGGCTGGTCCTCACCAACCTGGCGGAATCACCTGATCTGTCGGATCTGTCGGATCCGACCGATCCGTCATATCGGCCTGAGGATCTTGCGCTTGAGGACCGCTGGATCCTCAGCCGCCTGACCGCCACGATTGGGGCGGTGACAGAGTCGTTGGAGAGCTTCCGCTTCAACGAGGCCGCGAGCACCCTCTACGACTTCATCTGGCACGAGCTGTGCGACTGGTATCTCGAGGTCATCAAGCCCCGCATTCGGAGCGCGGAGGCCAGTGCCTCGCGCTTCGCCGCGCAGGGCGTGGTCGCCCATGTGCTCGACCGCGCGATTCGGCTCCTCCACCCCTTCGCGCCCTTCCTCACGGAGGAAATCTGGCAGCACCTGGGCAAGCTCCTGGCTCGCAGGGGCGCGCTGCCAGGCGAGGGGCCTGGGCCGGCCCCGAGCGTCATGATCGCCCCGTGGCCCCAGGCCGACGAGCGCTGGCGCAACCCCGAGGCCGAGGCCACCTTCGGCCAGGTCCAGGAGATCGTCCGCGCCATCCGCAACATCCGCAAGAAGATGGGCCTGGCCGACCGCACGCCGCGGCTGCGGGTCACACTCTCGATTGCCGACCCAGCGACCGAGGTGATGCTCCGGCCCCATCGCGCCCTCATCTGCGACCAGGCAGCGCTGGAGGACCTCACGAGCGGCGTCAGCCTCCCCAAGCCCCCTGCCTCGGCCACCGCCGTCCTTCCGGGGATGGAGGCATACGTGGCGTTGGAGGGCGTGATTGACCTGGAGGCAGAGCGGAAGCGCCTGCGGGACCAGCTCGACAAGGCCCGCAAGTTCCTCGAGGGGTCCGAGCGCAAGCTGGCGAACGCCGCCTTCCTCGAAAAGGCCCCGAAGGAGGTCGTCGAGAAAGAGTACCAGCAGAACGCCCGTTTGCGCGAGGACATCGCGCGCCTCGAGGCCAATCTGGCCGAGCTGGGGTGAGGGTGGGGGTGCAGGGTTACGGCTGAAGGCACGGCTGGACAAGCCAGCCGTGCCACCCATGGCTCGGCGTGCCGCTTCTGAGCGTGGCACGGCTGGCTTGTCCAGCCGTGTGGCTCTTGACAACCCGCCGCGGTGGGTGTACAAGGGCAGGTGGTGGGAGTGGCCTTGCGGAGCGCAAAGGAGGCCTGCGATGGACAGCTGGCGTGTGCTGGGCGTCGTGACGGCCCTGCTTCCCGGGGCGGTCCTGGCCGGGGAGGCGTGGCGGTACCCCTACTACCCGCCCTACGGCCAACCATCGGTCGAGCTGAGCATCGAGCAGCAGAAGAAGCTGGGGCTGACCGCGGAGCAGATTCTGAAGATCGCCGAGCTGCGGCGCGACCTGGAGAAGGAGCGTGTGAAGCTGGAGGACGACCTGAAGAGGGCGAGCGACGCCGTGGCCGCGGCGAACGCCGAGATGGGCCGCCTGAACCAGGCCATCCGCGAACTCTTGACCACCAGGCTCCAGAAGGTCTACGACACCGTCCTCACCGACGCGCAGCGGAAGGCCCTGGAGCGCAACCGCGTGGTCGAGCAGGCCAAGCAGTGGCTCCGCGGCTACCAGAGCTGGCTCAAGCTCACCGACGTGCAGGTGGAGGACATCTCGGGCCTCCTCGTGCCCGTCTTCGAGAAGTACGCCAAGATGGAAACCGAGGTGAGCGATGCCCGCGAGCGCCTCTCGGAGCTGCGGCGTGCGGAGAAGCTGGAGATTGCGGCCATCGAGAAGGCCGAGAATGAAGTCGAGGTGCTCTCGAAGCGCACCTTCTACCAGGAGCGTCAGAACGAGTTGATGGACAAGATGCGCGCCGGCCTCCTGCCCGACCAACTCGAGAAGCTGGGCCAGGTCCATCGGCGGTAGCGAGCGGTTGGCCGTCAGGACGTGGATGCGATGAGTTGGGCGGCGAGGTCGAAGGCGGCCTTTGCTTTGGGGCGGTCAGCCGCATAGAGCCTTTCGTAGCTTCGGGCGCAATTCGTGTGGGCCGAGTTGGGGCTGGTGAACCCGGCGACGAATCGCCCTGCCTGCGCCTTCGCTGCGGCAGCGCCGCTCTGGAGCGTCTCCAACTGGGGATAGAGCGCGACGATGATCGCCGCCCGCTCTCGCACGAGGTTCTTCCGCGTCTCCACGTTGTCCAGGTCGAAGAACTCGATGGTCACGAGCGCGCGCGCCCGCCTGTGCCCGCTGGCGAACACGGGCTGCGGCGACACGCCGCGGAAGCGGATCAGGTCCTCGGGGTCGTCATCGAAGTCGCCCAGCGGATAGATCAGGTAGGGCTTCTCCTTCAGCAGGGCCTTCGGCTCACCGCCCTTGAGATGGTACTGGCCGGCAATGGGGAAGCGGTCGCTCTTCAGCGCCGAATTGCACGGCTTGCACGCGACGGAGTAGTTGAACGGGTGGTAGGGGAGCAGGTAGTAGCCGTGGTCCGCGTTGGGGACCGGTGTGGCAGCGAACCCCTGGCCGGTGAGCGACTTGGGCATGGCCCAGGCGCGCACACGGCTTTTCGGGCGGAAGTGCTCTACGTCCTGCTCGCCCTTCCCGTAGGTGATGGACTCCAGCTTGCGCTCGCAGTAGGCGCACTTGCAGTTGCCCTGTAGCTTCATGTACACGGGCTTCACGACGCTCCAGTTGGGGCTCTTCTCCCCGTAGCGCCCCTTCTTGCGGAAGCCGGCGGTGCGCTTCGCTGCGTCCTGGAGCCAGTTGGGTGCTGCCTCCGTGATCCGCTTGTCCAGTTCCTTGCGGGAGATGGGGTACCCGATCATCACTCGCCCTCCATCCCTCGGCTCATGTGCGCCAGGAGTTGCTCGGCTGCCTGGGCGTCGCCCTCGCGGGCCCGCAGTGTGAGGTCCTTCAAGGCGCGCTGCTTCCCCGGCGCGCGGGTGGACTCCAGGCCGAAGAACTCGGTCAGGAGCACCTGGTCGGCGTCCAGCCCGTGCACGGGCTGGCGGATGCGGGTGGCCTGACTCGACTGCTGCGGCCCGGGCTGCATGGCGATGATGTTCATCCATTCGAGCGAGCCGACGAGGAGGGGGCTGTGGGAGGTGACGATGAACTGGAGTTTGGGGAGGGCGTTGGCGAGCGTGCGGAGCACCGACATCTGCCAGTCGGGGTGGAGGTGGAGGTCAATCTCATCCACCATGACGATGCCCCGGTTGTCCACCAGCTTCTTGCCCTTGGGGCAGGTCATGCAGACGTGGTAGAGGAGGTCGCCGACCCAGCCCAGGAACGCCTGGTAGCCGTCGGAGAGGGCGGGGAATGGCACCTTGAGGCCCTGGCGGGAAAAGAGGCACTCGCCCGCCTCCATCTCTCCCGTGAACCTGTAGTGTCCCTTGCCCGTGAGCTTGTTGATCAGGCCGACCACTTGCTTGAAGCGCCCCGGGTTCTCGTGCCGGAACCTTGGCAGCCAGGTGTTCAGCGGGATGAGCGAGTAGGCCTCCTCGAAGAGGCTCTGGACCCGCTGCGCCCGCGCGAACGCGGAGCTCTTGCGGGAGGCCATGTCCACGTGAGTGGGCCTCTCGACGCGGCGCGTGGCGCCGTAGCCCACGAAGAAGAAGGCGTCGGAGGTCGCGCTGAAGATCGGCTCCCAGAGGCCCCCCGATTCGGCGGTCCAGCGCAGCGACTCGAGGTCGCCCCGGCGGACGACGCTGACGAGCGAGCGCGCGCCATGCCCCTCCTGGGCCTGGTCCTGCCGGTGAAGGGTGAAGGCCGCCGCGATGGTGGCCTCCATGGGCTGCGGGCGCTTCGCGCGTGCGGGCTCCCTCCGCACTAGGTGGTACGGGTAGATGCCCGAGTCGCTCACGGCCGGCCCCAGGGCGGCCAGGGCCACGGCCTTGAGCAGCGTGGTCTTGCCCAGGCCGTTGTCGCCCAGCAAGAGGTTGATGTTCGGCAGCATCGGCTTCGGAAGGTCGGGCTCGGAGAAGCGGCAGTCGGGATGCACGAACGTGATTTCGGACACGGCGAACGTGCGGAAGTCTTTCAGGCTCAGGCTGTCTATGTACACAACGGGCCTCCTTTCGCAGGCAATTGACCAGTATTGTACCGCGCCCGCCGGCGAAGTCAACGGCGGCGGGCATGACTCCCGGTCTTGGCGCGGCGTTTCTTTCGAGTTCGTCGTCGTTGTCGTCGTCGTCCTCGTCGTCGAGCGCTCTGCCCTCGTTTGTGAGCGGCGCAATCGGATTCGACGACGACGACGAGGACGACGACGAGCACGACCAGAAGCGGGGAAGGAGGCGGCTGCCAAAACCGGA
>VGYV01000194.1 GCA_016872855.1 Planctomycetota bacterium | reverse complement strand
AACCTCACCGAGTTGATCACGATTGACCTCCACGTGAAGACCTATGGCTCGACGGGCACCTGGCAGGGGATCATCGCAAAGCGAGACGACGGCAATCATCAGGAGAAGGTTCAATACCAGCTTTGCCTGAGCGACGACCTTCAGCTTTACCACTGCATCTGCGTGGGGGGACCCGACAACTGGTGGTTCCCCCCGACCGGTATCCGCCTCGCGCCCAACCAGTGGCACCACCTCGTGGCCACCTACGACGCGTTCGCACGAGAGGTCACTATCCGCGTGGACGGCGACTTGAGGAAGCGATTCACCTCCGTGCCCGTCATCCGCCCCAGCAACAACCCGGTCTGGCTCGGCTGGTCCGGCTGGCACAATGAGTTCTTCAACGGCGAGCTTCGCGACGTGCGGGTCGTGAACACCCTGGCGGAGAAGGTGGCGGAGCTGAGGCGGAAGGGAGCGGACCGCTGCGCCCTTGTGGGAATCACCTACTTCCCGCACAGGTTCCGCTCAGGCCAGGGAGGACTCTCTGGAGTTCTCGAGGTGCGGCTCCTCAATCCCCGCGACGCGAAGGGCCGCGCGACTCTCCAGGTGCGAATCGGCGACAAGACCCTCCAAGAGACCGCCGAGGTCCCGCCCGCGGCGTTCGGCCGCATCCGCTGCACGGTGCCCGAATCGCCCGCGGATGCGCAGGCCCAGCTCGAGGTCACGGAGGAGGGAAAGGTCGTCGGCAAGGACACTGCGACCATCCCCGGCACGAAGGACATCGTCGGATACCGAGGCTACGTTGTCTCCCACACGCATTCCGACCTCTGCTGGCCCGACACGCCGGAGGCGTGCATGAACGCCAACGTGGCTGCGATCGCGAAGTCGGTCGAGCTGGCCGAGAAGGTGCCCAACTACCGCTTCACAATGGAGCACGTGCTCTTTCTCCGCGAGTACCTGCGCCGCAACCCCGATAGGAAGGAGCTCGTCAGGAAGCTCATGGCGGCGGGCGTCATCGAGGTCGGGGCCTTCTACACCGGGCCGTGGGAGCTCACCTCCGGCGGCGAGGGACTCGTCCGCCAACTCTACGCCGGAAAGCTCTGGGTCAAGAAGAACCTCGGGGTGGACGCCTCGACCGTGTGGAACGTGGACGTTGCGGGCCACACGGCGCAACTGCCTCAAATCCTGGCCAAGGCCGGCGTCCGCGGCCTCGTTATCTCGGCCGGCGCCACCGACAACACCTTCGACGCGCCCTATCTGCTACACGAGACGCGCGGCCCGTTCCTCTTCCGCTGGCAGGCGCCCGACGGCTCCGCCGTGCCGACCTGGACGACCCCGTGGGGCTACGGCTCCGGCGGCGCGCTCGGCCTGCGAAACGACTCCCTCGACGAACTCTCGCTCTCCTTCCAGGGCTTCCTGGACGACGTGCGGCGGAACCACGCGGCACACGCCCTCCCAAGAATCGCATTCGTCACAGACGGCACCGACATCCAACTGCCCAGCGCGCGGGCGGGCGAGAACATCGCTAGGTGGAACGCCGCGGGCCACTTTCCGCCGCTCGTCTACGCTTCCACTGCGGAGCTCTTCCGCGCCGTCGAGCGCGAGCCGCTGCCGGCCTACGCCGGCGAGATGCCCTCGCCCTGGGACACTGTGCAGGCGCAGGGCGTCGACTGCTTCCTTCTCGACCGCCGGCTCGAGGGCCGCCTCCTGGCCGCCGAGAAGCTCGCGGCCTTCGCGAGCCTCGCCGTCCCTGACTTCGCTTACCCGCAGGAGGCGCTGGCCGGCATCTGGGAGGACCGGCTCTTCGCCCTGGAGCACAACTGGGGCGGGAAACACGGCCAGGTGAGCAATGGGGTGAAGACCGCCAAGGTCCGCGACGCGAACGCCAGGAACGACGAGATTCTGCGGGCGACGTTCCGGGCGCTCGCCCGCGCCATTCGCTTCCAGCGCCCAGGGGCCGTGCCAATCCTGGTCTTCAACCCGCTCTCCTGGGACAGACGGGATGTCGTCACCTGCGCCCTGCCGGTGCCGAAGGAGAAGGCGGGACAGTTGACCATCAGGGACTATGCCGGTCGGCTCGTGCCGCACCAACTGTCCAGGAGCGCGGCGGCTCCCGTGGTCTTCTGCGCCGAGGTCCCGTCGCTCGGCTACGCGACCTATTATGCATCGTGGGACGCGAGCGAGAAGGCGCTGCCATCGCCGTTCAGGGTGGATGCGGCGACGAGCCGCTTCGAGAACGACTTCTATCGCGTCGAGCTGGACCCGAAGACCGGCGGGGCCGCAAGCCTCCACGACAAGCGGTCGAGGCAGGAGCTCGTCCGGCGGCACGGCGGCCTTGCCTGGGGCGAGCTGGTGGCCCTTGAAGATGACGACATGGACATCCGCTGCCACCTCACCGGCAAGCGGTGGGCGGCGCACGACTACACCTCCAAGATCAGCGTCGCCGAGAACGGCCCGGTCCGCCTCGTGGTCGAAGTGGCCGGGCCTTTCATGGACGCCTCCACGCGCAGGCATGAGATCATCCTCTACCGCGAGCTTCCCCGGATTGACCTAGTGACGAGCCTGGGCTGGGAAGGGCGGCGGAACGTTCAGCTCCTCCAGGCATTCCCCCTGAACGTGGCGAACCCAGTCGTCAAGTACGCAGTGCCGTACGCGGCAGTGGAGTATGGGAAGGAGACGAAGTTCGCGGCCCCCTGGCCCTTCGGGCCAGTGGCGGGGTATCCCTGGCGCGGCGTGCGCGGATGGGTGGAGCTGGCGAACGACGCGCAGGCGGTCACGCTCGCCTCGGAGTGCAACTACGCGGCCTTCAGGGACCTGACGGCCCCGTCCGACGCGGGCTACCTCATTCAGCCGCTCTTGCTGCGCACGGTGCGGAGTTGCGGCGACGCCCAGCTCTTCTACACCCAGAAGGGCACGCACCAGTTCCGCTTCGCCCTGGAGTCGAAAGCAGACTCACCTCGGCTTGGTGAGGAGCACAACTGCCCCCTATTGAGCCATGTCGTGGCCGAGCCTTCGGCCCCGTCCCCCTCCCTGCCCGACCGGCTCTGCTTCGCCCAGGTCCGCCCAGACAATGTAGGCGTTGCTGTAGTAAAGAGGGCCGAAGACGGCCAGGGGATCATCCTACGCCTGGTGGAGACCGGGAGCACAGGAGGCTCGGCGCGGGCGGAAATCCTGCTCTTCAAGCCGGTAAGGACAGCCTTCAGCACCAGTATAGTCGAGGAGAACGGGAAAGAGGTCCCCATCCACGACGGGCGGTTCTCCATTCCCGTCACTCATTCGGCGATTGAAACGGTTCGTGTCATCTTCTAAGCTCTACCCGGGGCAGGAGAAGCAACAATGAGGCGCGCCGTGATACGACCGATGGCCCTGTGCGCACTCCTCGTGTGCATCTCGCACAGCGGCTTCGCAGCGGAACCAGGCCCGCGGGAACGTGTCCTGTTCTCGGGCTTTGAGAAGGACAAGCTGCTGACCTGGACCAAAGCCCATCGCGACATGGGCGACACCCTGTTCGTCTACCTCCCCGGCGACCGGGGGCGCGTGGCGTACACAGTGAGGAAGGGCACTGCCACCGAGGGCGAGTGGGCGCTCTCGGTGAGCATCGGCGCCGACAAGGCGCCGGCGCTCGAACGCACGCGCGGCTACGAGACTCTGGCGGCTAGCTACATGGATTGGGAACCACGCTACGCGGTCTCCCCGAGCCTGAAGCCAGGACGGCTGGCGAACCTGCTCCCAGGGCTGGAGTTCACACGCGCCGTGGAGTCGAGCGAGGGACGCCGGCTGGAGAGCGCCGCGCACCACGGCCAGGTGCTGCTCTACACCCGCTATGACGAGGCGGGCGTCGTCTACCCGCCAGAGGCATTCCCGCGAGACTGGACAGGCTATGACCTCCTACGGGTGGATGCCTTCCCAGAGAAGGGGGAGGTGAAGCTTCGGGTAGCCGTCGAGGACGACAAGATTGTGCCGCCGCTGGAGAAACGCTTCGCCGTGCCAGCGGGCAAATGGTCAACGCTGGAGCTGGACCTGGGGCAGGCGGCCAAAGAGCGAGCACTGAACCTGGCCAAGATGGTCAACTTCTGGACGCTGTGGGAGGAGGCGTCGGCGCCCACTCGGGTCTACGTGGACAACGTCCGCCTCGCTCCTAGGGGCGTGGCGGCGAAGCTGCCCGTCGTCGCGGGGACGGACAAGGCGCCGCGGCCGATCGCCGAGATGTCTCCTGCCTCAAAGGTGGAGCCGGACGGCAGCCGCATAGCGGCTGAGAAGCCCATCGTGCTCAACCTGCCCACGGTGTGGGACAGAGCGCCGGAACACCTCTGCCTCTGGGCCTACGACAACTCGCGCCTGGTCCTCGACAACGGCTGCCCATACCAGACGCTCGACGGCGGGAAGACGTGGCGGACATTCACCAGCGACGGCGCGGTGACGGACTGGCGGCACGCCCGCGTGGCTCTCCCCGGCGGCTCGACTTCCGACCCGCAGGCGGCCTCGGCGATGGACGCCGCGGGGAGCATCCTGTTCTTCGGCAACTACGGGGCGTGCCTCTATCACTGCGCGCCGCCCGTGGACAGCCTGTATTTCCGCAAGCTCGTCATTCGGGACAGCGGCTGGGAGATCTCGCCCCTCTACATCGTCGGCGGCGAGACCCGCGGCTGCTCGCAGGGCCGCAGGCTCGTGGTGCTGCCCACCGGGCGCATCTGGTGCGCCCATCGAGTCCACGAGCGGCAGCCGCCGAGTCCGCGCATCCACGCCGCCTACTCCGACGACGGCGGCCGCACCTGGCGCGGTGCAGGGGTGGCGGGCAAGCTCACCGGCACCCTGGCCGACACGCTCGTCGGCGGAACAAGCTCGGCCGAAGGCTCGGGCACCCGCCAGCGGTTCCACGACCCGCTCAGCCTCGTCCCTTACGGGGAACATGTGGCAGTCACCTGGGCCGAATACCGGGCGGGATGGCATTGGAGCCGCTTCGATGGCACCGCCTGGAGCACCCCTGCGTCCATCCCGAGCAAGCTCATTGACGAGCGCACACTGAGGTACTCCACCGTGACGCTGGGCGGGAACCGCCTGTTCCTCTCCACCGACAAGGGCATCATCGCTTGGGACGGCAGCCAGTGGAGCGACGAACCGAGCTCGCCGGCCCGAGCGCTTCTCACCGTGTCCGGGGACAAGCTCTTCGGCGTGACATGGGAGGGTGGGAAGCTCCTGCTGTGGAAGCGCTCGGACGGCCAGTGGCGCTCGGAGGAGCTGGCATCGGAGGCGACGCAGGTGGCTCTCGTGGCCTTGCCGCCGGCTTCGCCGCCGAACTCCATCCCGGTCGCCTGGAACCACCAGGGGCAGAAGACGGTCAAACTGCTCCGCGTCCCGTTGCCGTAAGGAGGATGCCTATGACTGCCGCTCGCAGCATTCCGCTCGCCGTCCTTCTCAGCGGCGTGGTGCTGGCTGGGGAACCCTCGCCAACGTCAAAGGAGAAGCTCCTGTGCAGCTTCGAGCAGACGGAGATCGAGCAGATAGGCAAATGGGCGTTCCGCACGAAGAAGGTCTCTGGCCAGCTCTACGAGATCGAGCCTGAGCAATACGGCGGGGTGAAGTGGCACATCGCAAAGGGCGAGGCCACCCATGGCGAATGGGCCTACACCGATACAATCGAGGGGCCGGCCTGGCGTGGCTACGGCGAGGGCGGCAGCGAGCGCTACGCCGGCCGCCGCCCGCACGACAAGACCTTTACCTACCAGGCCTACCGCGCCGCGGGCGCCGACAACTTCAACACCTGGTTCCTCCACTGCTTCAGGAAGTCCTTTCCTGCCCCCTGGTTCCCGGTGGACTGGTCGGGCTACGACTTCCTTCGGGTGGACGTGAAGAGCAACCGTGGCGACGTGAAGATGTGGGTCTGCCTGGAGGACGACGAGCTCGAGCCGTATCTCAAGCGGAGCTTTCGGTTCCCCGCCGGCGAGTGGTTCACGCTGGAGGTGGACCTGCGCCGTGCCGCCACCGAGCGGGGCCTGGACCTCACGAAGATGCGCAACCTCTGGACCTTCGTCTGGGAGACCTCAGCGCCCACGACGGTGCTGATGGACAACCTTCGCCTCGCCACGAAGGAAGCCGCCGCCAGGTTGGACGTACTTCGCGACGAGACTCCGATGACGCTGCCAGAACCGCCCAAGCCAGTTCCACGGCGGGCGATACCCCTTCAGCCCGACCGAACGCCCCTCAAGGACGAGAAGCCCAAGCTGGTGGACCTCGCCCAGCGCTGGCCTGGACCATTCCGGGGCTTCGGCAATCCGGGCTACCGCTTCCAGTGGCGCGGCGGCATCTCGGCCTTCGACAATCGGCACACGGCCCTGCTCCTGCTTGGGGACGGTTGCCGCGGGGTTCTCGTGACATCCGATGGCGGCACCTCGTGGAACGGGCTGGACGGCAAGCCCGCGCCAACCACCTTCCCCTGCCACGCCCACGCTATGGGGGCAGCCGCGGATACCGAGGGCATTCTCATGGTCGCCAGCCTGGGCCGAGGAGCCACCTGCGGCGGCAAGGCGGCCCCCACCGACCGGGTGTGGTTCAGGCAGCTCGCCTTTCGGGGCGACGGCTGGCACCTTTCTCCAGAGGCGCTGGTCAGCAGCGACCCGCGCCATTGCCCCTACACCTACTCCCTGCTTCGGCTCGCCTCGGGGCGAATGTGGGTCTCCTGGCGCGAGGAAGACCGCTTCAATAGCTGGAGCCTCCACTTGAGACACTCGGACGACGCGGGCGCGACCTGGCTCAGTTGGCGGCCAGGGAAGACCCCCGCCGTGGACGCCTCGGACCTCATCAGCGATTGCGGCACGCTGGTGCGCTGCGGCGACTCGGCGATCTGCATCTACACGAGGGCCGTCCGCAAGGGCTACTCCGCCCAACAGGCGTACTTCACGATCTTTGACGGGGAGAAGTGGTCCAAGCCCTCCCCCATTGAAGCCAGCGACGCGCGCGTCTGGTCAGCGGCGAATGCCGGGGGCAAGAACGTCCTTGTCTCCTTTGATTCTTTTGGCAAGGGGAGCGTACTCTCCTGGGATGGCGCCTCCTGGAAGAAGGAGGTGCCGAAGGAGGCCACGGGCGGGCTCCTCACCACGGCGGGCGAAAGGGTGTTCCTGGTCGCTCTCGCCAAGTCGCAGAGGGGGCTACGGCTCTGGGAGCGGAAGGCACCCGGCCTGTGGACTGAGCCCCGTCAACTCGTCAGCGAACAGGACCCGATAGAGACCTACTCAGTCCCAATGTCCTCGCCGCCAAACTTCGTGCCCTTGGCTTGGACCTGCTCGCAACAGAAGTGGGTGAAGGTCCTGCGTGTTCCGACGGAGTGAGGAGATGAAGCCGTGTGAAGGCATGTGTGCAACAGGTCTGTGTGGGGGCATGGCGAGGGATCTGCCTACCGCGGTGAAGATGCCTGGGATGGCCTGCACTACGCATCGGGAACGAAGGGAGCCAGAAATGAGGAGAATAGAGCCGTGGGTCCTGGTGACCGTGCTCGTCCTTTCGTCGGCGCGGGGCCAGCAGACCGCCGCGACGCCTGAGGATGAACAGGACACTTGGTGGTGCACCACCTGGGGCGAGCCGTTCCGCGACACATCGCCCGCGTCGTGCAAGTGGCTGCTCGAATGCAACATGCGCATCCTGGGCGTACCGGACAGGCTCCTCGACAGGCCCGAAGTGCTCAAGGGCCTCAGCGACTTCGGAATCAGGACGCGGGTAACGCTCCCGCTGATGGGCTACATGACCGTGTGGAGTGACAAGCGCCTTCAGGACCTCTTGAGACGATTCCCGGATGTGAGGTCGCTGAATCGGCACGGGAACTACGACTACACCTACGCCACCAAGACGGGCCAGGCCAAGCCGTTCTCTGTGGCAGACCCCCTGAGCGCCAGGTTCAAGGACTTCTACGTCGCCATGCTCAGGGAGTTCTACGGCGAGCGCCTCAGGGGCAAGCCCCTGCCGGCGGGCTTCGCGTTCATGGCTGACCACCCGGAGCTTCCCGGCATCTTCTACGATGGCGGTGGAAATGCCGGCAACCGCGAAAGCGCCGACATCTCGTACCCCAACAGCGGCTACCAGTACAGAATGGGGTTCGCTCTGTCTGAGGAATCGCTTCGGACCTTCGCCAATTCCTACTGGTTCGAGCATGGCTCGCCTCCCCGCCCCGGTGGACGCATGCGGGTGGACATGAAGACTGGCAAGCACCCCGACGGCTCGGCGTGCCTCCTATGGGAGCTCTTTGTTGCAAGGAGCAAGAAGTACTCCCCGGAGAAGGTCCAGGAGTACTGGGACGACCTGTGGAACCGCCACGGCGGCCGGCCCCCGCGCCACGGCGACCACGCATCATTCATCAACGCGATGTACTGGAGCAAGATCCGCGCCGCGGTCGAGGAGTTCAACCAGGAGACCCACCAGCGCTTCTTCGTCTGGAAGGAAGGCGGGGTCGAGTTCTACGACCTCGCGGCCCCGAAGTTCGGGGACAGGAAAATCGTCCCGCCCAACTGGTTCCGCTCCGCCGGGCCTGGCAACGGTTCGTTCGCCACCTACCCAGACGAGGCTATCGTGGCCCTCAGCAGCGCCACGCTGCCCGTCGCCAACGACACCCGCTCGAAGCTCTGGGTCGAGGCCGATCTCGGCACCCCTGGGAACAACGGCGGGCGGATCACGCCGCGCCAGGTCGGCTACATCCTCCAGTATTTCTTCCCCCAGCACCCCACCTCGGTCATCATCTGGGACGTCAATTCCGCCAACCTCTTCAGCGCCGAGCACCTGGAGCATTACTTGCCCTACGCCAGGATCCTGTCCCGCATGAGGTTCACCGGCGACTGGCTGGGCCTCTATGATCCTGCGAAGCGGGGAGGAACGCGGGGGACGATAGACGTGGGCCAGACGCAGGTCCAGTGGAGCCTCTGTGGCGGCAGAGGGACGGCCGAGGGGCGGGAGCCCTTCCTCATCTGGATGTCCAACGCCGGCAGGACTAAGGCCGGCCAGTTCTATGCGGCCGATGCGGAGGTGAAGTTCTCCCATGACTTGTCGGACTATGGCCTGTCGGGCGCGTGGTTCGCCTTCGATGTGGCCACCATGAAGCTCGTCGGCGGCGGGTCCGGTGGGAAGGTGGAACTCTCCCTGAACATCCCGGCCTGGCAGTGGAGGACGGTCTACATCATGCCCGGGAGGGCTGACGAGACTCTTGGTTATCTCTACTCAAGCTCCAGACCCCTTGCGCAGACGCGGGGCAACGGCTCGCTGGAGCTCAAGCTCAAAGGATGCCGCGGGATGTATTATCGAGTTGCGGTCAGGAGCAAGGCCGCCCCTTCGGCAGTGACCTACAAGGATTCCGCCAACACCAGGGCGCTCCAGGCTGCCGCGGACCTGTCAGCCATCCTCGACCACTGCAACGAAGGTTACTTCCACGATGCCGCAGGGCAGTGCCTCTACACGGCCTATCAGGATGGGGTGAATGATGGCCTCGCCATCCTGGAGATTCGAACGAAGTAGGGCCGGACAGACCACCCAATCCCTGCATCGCACGGTTTGCGGAAGCGGGTGCAACGATGGCCGGAGAGGAAGCAGGCAGATGCCTGTCACCGCTCGATTCTCGCGTCCCGCGTGGGTTCTTCTCGCGCTCTGGCTGTCAGGGTTTGCCTGGGGCAGCGACTGGCCAATGTGGCGCTGCGACGCGCGCCGCAGCGCTCTCTGCGCCGAGGAACTGGCGCCGCAGCTTCACTTACAATGGGCGCGGGAATACCCTCGCCTTCGACCAGCCTGGCCCCCCGACTCGGCCCGCCCGGACCCTTACGCCCCGCGCCTTCTCTTCGATGCGGTCTATGAACCTGTGGCAATGGGCAAGAGCCTTTTCGTCGGCTCCTCGCACAACGACAGGCTTGCCGCTCTGGACCTGGAGACGGGCGATGAGAAGTGGGCCTTCTACGCCGATGGGCCGATCCGCCTCGCACCGGCAGCCTTGAATGGCAAGGTCTACTCCGTGTCGGACGACGGGCACCTCTATTGCCTCGACGCGGCGAAGGGGGGCCTGCTGTGGAAGCGGCGCGGCGGGCCGTCGGACCGCAAGGTGCTGGGCAATGTGCGCCTGATCTCGGCCTGGCCGGCTCGCGGTGGCCCGGTCGTTGCCGACGGGAAGGTCTACTTCGCCGCCGGCATCTTCCCTTTCCTGAAGACCTTCATCCATGCGCTCGACGCCGAGACGGGCCAGCCAGTGTGGATGACCGTCTCCGACCAGGTGGCCCCGCAGGGGCATCTGGCCATCGTTGGCGACAGGCTGGGAGTCCCAGGCGGGCATTCGGCCCCTGCCTGGTGCGACCTGAAGACAGGGAGGCTGGAGCGCTATGCCGGCGGCTACCGTGGCGGTGCTAGCGGCGCGCAGGGAGGCTTCTTTCTGGCCGCAGGGGCCGGAGCGCACTATGTCGCCGGCGCCATCCACGGCGATGGTGGCACGATGAGGATCGGACTTGAGTACAACCGCGACTGGGAGAAGGAGGGCGTGCACCTGCTCCGGGGCTGCTCGGAGCCTGTGATTGACGCGGATGCCCTCTACTGCGTGGAGCTCAAGGAGCGGGTCCTCCGCGCCCTCGACGCCAGGAACGCGAAGTGGGACTCTGTGGACAACAAAGGGCGGAAGGTGGGCTGGAGGCTGCCCGAGCTCTGGCGGCTCCCTCTCCCCGAGTCCGCAACACCCCCGTCCGTCCCGGCCACGGCTGCCGCAAAGGTGCACCTGAGGGCGGGACCCAGGCTTTACCTGAACGTGGGGCGAACGATCCTGGCGGTTGACCTCCCCAGGGAGGGCCGCGAGGCAAGGGTCTCGTGGAGCGCCGAGCTCGACGGAACGCCGGGGACCATGCTGGCGGCGGATGGCAGGCTGGTCGTTGTCACCTTTGAGGGGACCATCCACTGCTTCGGGCCAAAGCCAGCCGCGCCCCGAATCCACAAACCCCACAAGGAGAAGAAGGCGCAGCCTTCGGACCAATGGGCATTGGCGGCCACGGAAATCCTCAAGACCGCCAGCGCGACCGAAGGCTACTGCCTGGCACTGGGCCTGGGGACCGGGCGTCTGGTCGAGGAGCTGATCGGCCAGTCGCAACTCCACATCATCGGCCTTGACCCGGATGCGACAAAGGTTGGGAGCCTGCGCCGGCGGTTCGATGAGGCAGGGCTCTACGGGACCAGGGTCGCGCTTCATCATGGCAAGCTCGCCGGCTTCGCGTGCCCGCCGTATGTGGCCAGCTTGATTGTGTCCGAGGATCCCGCTGCCGCGGGGATTGACGACGGCGCGGCGTTCGTCCGCAAAGTCTTCGAGGCACTGAGGCCCTATGGCGGCACGGCCTGCCTTGCACTGCCCGAGGAGAAGCGACGCCTCTTTGAGGCCTCCGTGGCGGGCGCGGAGCTGGAAACCGCCGAGGTCAGGCGGGTCGGCCCGCTCCTGCTCATGAAACGCCCTGGCGGGCCGCCGGGCGCGGGAAGCTGGACGCATCAGTACGCCGACGCGGGCAACACCTGCTGTTCCAGAGACACCGCGCAGGCGCCCCTTAGCGTCCTCTGGTTCGGCGGCACGCTCACTGACAAGATCATCCTCGGTGGCGGGAACTGCGGCCCATCGCCTCTCGTCGCGGGCGGTCGCCTCTTCATGGCAGGCCCGGACATCATCCGCGCCGTGGACGCCTACACCGGCAGAATCCTCTGGACTGTTGACCTTCCCAAGGTGAGCCGGTGGACGGGCGGCTACCCTGGAATCTATCACCGGAACCTCTACGTCGTGGCTGAAGACGGCCTCTACGTTGCCTACGACAGGAGCTGCCTGCGGCTCGACCCCGCCACCGGGGCGAAGCTGGCCGAACTCAAGCTCCCCGGCCCCCAAGGCCGCGGGCCCACCATCGGCCACATCCTTCTCCTGCGCGACACCCTCATCGTCGCCGCCGACGCCCTCGGCGAGCGCGGCCCCGCGGCAAGCGACAGAAGCAAGGGTCTGGCCGGCCTCGACCGTCGGACTGGCCGCGTGCTCTGGACGCTTGACGCCCAGCAGTGCTTCACCCACACCGCCATCGCCGCGGGAAACGGCAGGGTCTTCTGCGTGGACGGCCCTCCGCGCCCGAGGGACGAGAAGGAGGTCCGGCCTCGCGCAGGCAGGCTGCTCGCCCTTGATGCCCGCGGCGGCGCCGTGGCCTGGAGCATTCCCACGGAGATTTCCGGCCACTGGCTCGCCTACTCGGAGGTCCACGATGTGCTCCTGGAGGCCGGCCGAGGCGCCGCGGCCTACCGGGGCAAGGACGGCGCGCTGTTGTGGAGGAAGCCCGGGCTCTCCGCCGGCCGTCCCCTCGTGATTCACGACGACACGGCGATCGAGCAGGGCTCGAACCGCGGTGTGCCCCCCGCAACGGGATACAGCCTCCTGACCGGCGAGCCGAGGATGGTCAAGGATCCGCGCACGGGGCAGATGGTGCCCTGGCAGTGCTCGCGCGGGAAGTGCGCCAGCGGAATCGCCAGCCAAAATCTCTTCATCTTCCGCGAGGACTACGCCGCGTACCTCGACCTCAAGGCCCACAGGAAGGTCCACCTCACCGGCATCAAGGTTGGCTGTTCGACCCCCGGCATTCCTGCGGATGGCGTCGTGGCCATGCCTCTCTACGCCCGGCACTGCACGTGCAGCTTCCAGCTCATGACCTCGCTGGCGCTTGTCCCACTGCCCGAGGGTCCTGAGGAATGAAGGGGGCAGCGGGCGGAACACGCCCGCGGCGAGGAGGGAGACCTTGCGATGATCCGAGCGTCGGCGGCGTTGCTTGTGAGGAGCCAACACCGGTTTGCCCTGGTCGTGTTGGTGGCAATTGGCGCTGGAGCTGCCAGTGCTCCGGCAGCCACGGCCCCAGCGCGCCAGGAGCTCGGCCGGCAGGTGAAGCTCCGCATCCTGGTAGACAAGACCGGCATGCGGAAGTCAAGAGCGATTTTCGATGCGGAGTCCGCCGGTGCCCACGAGGTGGGTGGTTTTCGCGGACTCCAGGCCGGCTTGTCGGGCCGAGGGCTCATCTCTCT
>VGYV01000193.1 GCA_016872855.1 Planctomycetota bacterium | reverse complement strand
GACTGAGGGCGGAGCGGGGCACAGCCTCGGCGGGTTCGAAATCCTCGGCAAGCTGGGCAAGGGCGGCATGGGCACCGTGCTCAAGGCACGGCAGGTCTCGATGGACCGCCTCGTCGCCCTCAAGATCCTCCCGCAGGAGCTGGCGAAGGACGAGGCATTCGTCCAGCGCTTCCTCCGCGAGGCGCGCTCCGCCGCAAGGCTCCGGCACCCCAACATCGTCCAGGCATTCGACGCCGGCTTCGCGGATGGCTACTACTTCTTCGCGATGGAGTTCGTGGACGGCGAGTCGCTCGACGCCCTCGTGCAGCGCGAGGGGCCGCTGGACCCGAGCCGCGCGCTCGACGCGATGAAGCAGACGTGCAGCGCCCTCGCCGCCGCGCACGAGGCGGGAATCGTCCACCGCGACATCAAGCCCTCGAACATCATGCTCGACAGGAAGGGCGAGGTGCGGGTGACCGACTTCGGCCTCGCCAAGCGCACGGAGGGCGACGTGGCGGTGACGGCCGACGGCGCGGTGGTGGGCACTCCCGCCTACGTGGCCCCCGAGATGGCCAAGGGCTTCGAGGCGGAGCCACGCTCCGACCTCTACTCCCTGGGCGCGACCATCTTCTGCGCCCTGGCCGGCCGCCCGCCATTCGAGGGCAAGAACTTCGCCGAGGTCCTCGTCAAGCAGGCCACGGAGCCTGCCCCGCCCCTGGCCAGCCTCGCCCCGCGAGTTGACCGCCGCCTCTGCTTCATCATTGACCGCCTGCTCAACAAGGACCCCGAGGCCCGCTACCCTTCGGCCACGGCGCTGCTCGACGACCTGGAGGGCCTGGGCAAGCTCCAGTCGGTCGCGGCTGCCGCCCGAGCCGAGGGCCGGGCCATGATCGCAGGCGCCCCCACGGCCACGCTCACCGACGGCCGCCGCCTGACGCGCCAGGCCCTCGCCGAACGGCTGGCCGAGGACCAGCGGCGGTCGCGCCTCCGAAAGCTCCTCATCGCCGGCGGCGTGGCCGCACTGGTCCTTGTCGTTGTCCTCGTGTCGGCCCTGGGCCGCCGCGAGACGCCGCGCGAGCAGGCCAAGGTGACCACGGCAACGCCCAAAGGCCCGGAGACTCCGCCGAAGCCGTCTCCGCCGGTGGGGCCTCCGCCCAAGAAGACTGCCGTGAAGCCGAGAACCTCGGTCGCCGTGCCCCCAGTGCCCCAGCCCCCTGAGAAGCAGCCCCCGCCCCCGGAGCCGCGTCCCGAAGGCCCCGCCCTACGCCAGTACACGGGGTGGCCATTTGACGAGGCCGAGGCGAAACGGCGGCAGATGACCACTGCGGAGGCCCTCGGCGTGAAGCTCGAGCAAGACATTGACCTCGGCAACGGCGTTACCATGACATTCGTCCTCATCCCCGCCGGCGAGTTCCTGATGGGGGGGCCGGGTGGGCCCAGCGAGCGGCCTGAGCATCGCGTGAGAATCCCGAAGCCCTTCCTCATCGGCAAGTACGAAGTGACCCAGGAGCAGTGGAAGTCTGTGATGGGGACCAGTCCGAGCCGGGACCAGGGCACGAGGAAACCGGTGGGGAACGTGAGCTGGGACGAATGCCACGCCTTCCTGAAGGCGCTCAACCAGGCACATGGCAAGATGGAGTGGCGACTTCCTACCGAGGCCGAATGGGAGTACGCATGCCGGGCTGGGACGAGCACGGGATTCCATTTCGGCGATGACGCCGGGCGACTTGCCGAATTCGGCTGGCTGAACCCGGGTGTCACCTGGACGACCCCGGAGGTGGGACAGCTGAAGCCCAACGCTTGGGGTCTGCATGACCTGACCGGAAACGTCTGGGAGTGGTGTGAAGATGTGTGGCACGACACATACGAAGCCGCCCCGAGCGACGGTTCTGCCTGGCTCACCGGTGGTGATCCGACGAACCGTGTGATGCGCGGAGGCTGCATGGGAGACCGTGATCCTGGGTGTCTTCGCTCGGCCTTCCGCAACAAGCTAGGCTCAGGGAAACGACACGGCTATGTGGGCTTTCGCGTGCTGCTCACACTTGGACCCCAGCAGGTCGCTGACGCCAAGCCCCGGTGGGTCAGTCTCTTCGACGGCAAGTCGCTTGACGGGTGGGCCGCGGTCAATGAGGGATGGTTCGTCGGCCACGGGGAGGCGGCGGCGCGCGACGGGGCAATCGAGCTGGGCGCGGGCGAAAACCACACTGGCATCCGCTGGGGGCGGGAGTTCCCCAAGACCAACTACGAGGTGGCCTTCGAGGCCAGGCGGGTCAGCGGCGGCAGCTCCTTCGGCGGCGCCGTCTTCCCACTGGGCAACAGTTGCTCGATGTTCTGCATGGACGGCTGGGTCGGCCCCGTGACGGGGGTGGACGTAGTGGACGGCCACGTTGGCCCGAACATCAGCAGCAAGCGCATGCGGCTCGAGAGCGGGCGGTGGTACAAGGTGCGCCTGCGCGTGACGAGCGAAAGGCTGAAGGCGTGGGTGGACGCCGAGAAGGTGATGGACCTCTCGCTGAAGGAGCACGCCGTCTCGATGACCGCCCCGTGGCACTGCCTGAAGCCGTTCGGGCTTCTCACTGGGACGAAGACAAGCTGTTCACTCCGCAACGTCATGCTCAGGCAATTCGCGGAAGGGGCCGAGGGCCGCGAGGACGAGCCGCGCCCCGAAGGCCCCACACCCGGCCAGTGGGTGAGGCTCTTCGATGGGAAGACACTTGAGGGGTGGAAGGTGGTGAAGGAGTTCCCTGGCCAAGCGCCGGGCGGCCCAGTGCGGGTGGAGGACGACAAGATCGTGCTCGAGAGAGCCGAGGGGACCGGGATCGCTTGGTCCCGCGACTTCCCATCCGTTGACTATGAGGTCGTGATCGAGGCCATGCGCCTGGGCGGCATAGATAGCATGTTGAGCATCTGCTTCCCGTCGCCGGCCGGCGCATGCCAGCTCAACGTGGGAGGGTGGAGGAACCAGATCGTCGGGCTGGAGAGGGTTGATGGGCAGTGGGCAAACGAGAACCCGGCGGGAAGGCCGATGCGCTTTGAGGACAACCGGTGGTACCAGGTTCGGCTTGCAGTGAGGGCGGGCCGGATCGAGGCCTGGGTGGATGATGCGAAAGTGGTTGACTTGTCCACGGCTGGCCGCGTGCTGACCTTGCCTCCCGCTGCCGTGCGGGTCGAGCCCTTTGGCGCTTACACTTGGGCATGCAAGACTGCGATTCGCAGCATTCGCCTCCGGGCGCTGCCGCCGGGCGCGGCACCCGTTGTCGCCGCAGGGGAGCTTGGGCCGATGGTCACAAAGCCCTTCGAGCCGTTCGAGGAGGACTTCGAGTGGTGGAACCCTGAGCGCTGGCGCATCTGGGGCGGCCGCTGGTGGGTGCGCGAGGGACACGCCGTTGGGCTGAACAGGGGGATAGCTCAGCTCGCCCTTCGGGACCGAGTGTTCGACGACTTCGTGCTCGAGGCGGACGTTGTAGACACGGGGCAGCGCCCCTCGCCCGGTTACGCCGTGCTCTTCCGCAAGATCGGCCGTTGGGAGCTTCTGTTCGGGTTGCCGCCCAAGGAGAAGAGCTTCAAGCTCATTGCCGTGGCGAACTACAATCCGCTGCCGGTCCAGGGCGTGCCCGGCGTGACCACTCGCGCCATCAAGGAGGTCAAGGCGCAGGTTGGCCGGCGCCATCGCCTCAGGGTCGAGTGCGTCGGCACGAGGGTGAGCTGTTTCGTGGACGGTGAGCTGGTAGCGGAGGGAGAGGACAAGACCCTGCTGAGCGGCGAGGTGTGGCTGTACGCCTTCGACGGCGTCGTGCGTTTCGACAACGTGAGCGTGCGCCCTGCGGAGGCCAAGCCGGCCGAGCCGCCCGAAGCTCTGGCACCCCTGTGGGAGCAGCGGCCAGAATGGTTGGAGAGGCAAGAAAGGGTGACGCCCGGGGATAAGCTGCGGCTTTGGAGCGAGTTCCTGGACCGTTGGCCCAAGGCGGCGGAGCAGCGGGTCGCGCACGCACGCGAGCGCCAGGAGCACTGGAAGAAGGCCGTGGCCGAGTCCTTTGGCGTCCCGACTGAACGCTCGAAGCGGTTCACGGCCTTCTGGGGCGATGTGCGCGAGCTGGCCGACGGCCGGCTCCGCATCTACTACCCGGCCTGGTGGGAGGCGGAGGACGAGGACTGGCATACCCTCGCCGGGCACTGCTATGTCAACGTCTGGGGCTTCATGAGGTTCTCTGCGGAGGATGGCCAGCAGGGCCCGAGCGCTAGCGCGTGGAACTACCGCCACGGGGACGATGTGCGGGTGACTTTCCGCATGAACAGCCCCACCCCCTGGGGCTGCACCCTGTTCGGGATGCCGGGCGACCCGCTCGGCACTGGCCTCGTGCTCGCCGTGGGGGCCGACCAGGACCGCGGCACGACGCTGGGGCCGGCCGGCGAAGAGCCCTTGTTCGTCAGCCAGGAGCGGCCCGTCTCCGACATGCGGACCCACGAGCTCGAGACCCTGCGCGGGGAAGTCATCTACCGCTTCGAGAACAAGGAGGTCTTCCGCGGGCGGCTCGACCCAAGCCGATTTCGGGGCCGCCACTTCATCCTGTGGGCCAGGCCCCCCTTCAACAAGAACCGCTACCCGTTCATGCAGCACATCTCGATCGTGAGCGCGCCGCAAGCCGACTGGCCGCAAGCGCCCCAGCCGCCCGCTCCGCGGGCGGTTGCCCGCACGCCGAACGCTGACGGCTGGTTCGGCCCACTATGGCAAGATGCAGACTACAGGCCAGGGTTGATACGGGGGAGGAGCGGCGTTGCCCGCGGGCGCATGGCTGTCTTCCGTTCCCTCTGGTCTCGCGATGTCGGCTGCGGGGAGGTTCTGGACGCGGCAATCCGCGACTTCGTGCTGAGCTTCCGCTGCGAGCTCGTGGGCGAGCGGGCGCCCGTGGCCGGCGCTGAGCGCAGGTTTGCCCCTCGCGCCGATGGGAGCATTGATGTCATGTTGCGCTCGACCCCCACGAACTGGCGCCGCCTCATGTTCGCGCGCCACGGCGCCTGGCTGACCTCTGACGAGTGGACTCCTGGCGACGGACAGTATGACGAGGGCGGAGAGCGAACCGTTGCCCGCGGGGACCACTTCGAGCTGCCCGACGGGCCTTGCTACTTCACAATCATTGCCCAGGGCAAGCGCATCGAGGCCTACTGCAACGGGAAGCTCGCATTCTCGTGCGACAACGCGCCCGAAGACTCCGGCTGGGTCTCCCTCTGGGTGCATGACGGCGCCATGATCGTCTACGACGCCAAGGTGCGTCCGCTGCCAAGCGACCCGTCCTACAAGAAGCTCTACGGCGCGAAGGCGCCGTGAGGTGCCCGCCATGGCCAGCGACCCCCTTGTCGGCAAGACACTCGCTGAGTTCGAGGTCCTCGAGGCCATTGGGCAGGGGGGGATGGGGGTGGTCTACAAAGGCCGCCAGAAGGCCCTCGACCGCCTCGTGGCCATCAAGGTTCTCTCGCCCGATCTCGCGCAGAAGGAGGGGTTCATCGAGCGCTTCGAGCGCGAGGCCCGCACCGCCGCCGCGCTCCGCCATCCCAATATCGTCCAAGTCTACTCCGTTGGCGAGGCCCAGGGGGTCCACTACATCGCGATGGAGTACGTGGACGGGGAGGGCCTGGACAAGGTGTTGGAGCGCGATGGGCCTCTGCCCCCTCCGCGGGCATTGGATATTCTCAAACAGGTCTGCGCCGCGCTCGTTGCTGCCCACGAGGCGGGGGTGGTCCACCGCGACATCAAGCCGTCGAACCTGATGCTCGATTCCCGCGGGGTCGTGCGGGTGACGGACTTCGGCTTGGCGAAGCGCACCGAGGGCGACGTGTCGGTGACACAGACCGGCCAGGCCCTGGGCACGCCGCTCTACATGGCCCCCGAGGTCGCCTCGGGCGCCCCGGCGACCGCGCAGAGCGACCTGTACTCGCTCGGCGCGACCTTCTTCCACCTGCTGGCCGGCCGCCCACCCTTCGAGGGCACGAGCTTCTCGGAGCTGGTGGTCAAACACGTCACGCAGCCGGCCCCACTCCTGCACGAGGTCGCGCCCAACGTGGACCCGCGCCTGGCGAACCCGGTGGACCGCCTGCTGTGCAAGAAGTTCTCAGAGCGACTGCCGTCGGCGCGGGCGTTGCTGGAGAGGCTGGAGGGCATTGGGCATCTTCGTCGGGCTGCCGCGACGGCTCGCGCGGAGGGCCGGGCGATGATCGCGAGCGCGCCCACGGCCACGCTCACGGAGGGGCGGCGGCTGGCGCGGGAGGCCATCGCCGAGCAGCTAGGCGCCGACGCCCTGAGGGCACGAAAGCGGCGCATCGTGCTGGCCGCCGCCGTGGGAGCCGGCCTTCTCGCGGTCGCCCTCGCCTTGGCCCTCGGGCGGCGGGGCACGCCACCCGATCAGCAGGCTGTCCTGCCTCCTTCGCCGCCGGGCCGTCGCCCCGTGACGAAGGTCGCTCCGCCGCCGCGGCCCGAGGCGCCGCCCCCGAAGCCCACGCCGCCCGAGCCAGTGCCGAAGAAGGAGCCTGCCGCCGAGCCGAAGGAGGAGCCGCCTGTGCAGCCAAAGGAGGTGCCTGAGGAGAAGCCGCTGCTGGAGCGGGCGGCGGCCCTCGGCCTCGAGCAGGGGCTGGCAATGGCCGCTTATTCCACCCGCGGGGGCGACTTCGAGGAATTCGTGCGGGCCGCCGTGGCGCATAACGTTGACCGGGACTGGGGAGCCGAGGCCCCGCTGGAGGGCGCGCCCGTTGACTTCGCAACCCGCTTCGCCGGCTGGCTCTGGATCGAGCAGGCTGGGCGGCACGAGTTCGCCTTCTGGGTGGACGACGGGGCGCGGCTCTACCTGGACGGCAAGCTGGTGCTCGACGCCTGGCGCTGGGAGGAGCGCGAGGATCACGGCACCGTCACCCTGGCGCGCGGCTGGCACCGCATCTGGGTGGAGCACATGGATCGGGGGGGCATGGCGGCCGTGCGGCTCCAATGGGTCTTCGGGGGCAGGGCCGTGCCGGTTGGCCGGAACCTGTTCTTCTGCGAGCGGAGCATGCTGGATGGGATACGGAAAGACCCCACGCGCAATCCGCTGGCGGGCTTGAGCGCGGACGACCCTGGCAAGCTGGGCGGCCGGGAGCCCTTGGTGGCCGTGAAAGAACCCCCCAAGCCCACGCCGAAGCCCGAGCCCAAGCCCGAGCCGCCCTTGAAGCCCCCCAAGCCCGGCGAGGCATTCGAGGAGACCTTTGATGACGAAGGCCTCGACAACTGGCAGGTTGTCTCCGGTCTCTGGGAGCAGGACCGCGGCGAGGCCGTCGTCTTCGCGAGCCAATGCGGCACACTTGCTCTCAACAACCGGGAATTCGACGATTTCGTGCTGGAGGCCGATGTTGTGGACACCGGCCGAACGATTGACACTGGTTTCGGGCGCGAATGGGGCTTCTGCGGGCTTATCTTCCGCCAGTTTGGCGACAAGGGCTTCCTGTTCTCCCTTGACACCCAGGCCAGGCGCACCAAGCTGTGGGCCTACCAGTTCATTCGCTCAACGCCGCACGGGGACGTCAAGGGTGTGGCCGTGGAGCGCGCCACGAAGCAGGCCGACCTTAAGCCTCGCGAGCGGCACCGGCTCAAGGTCGAGTGCGCCGGCACACAAGTGCGATGCTTCCTCGACGGCGAGCTGGCCGGGGAGGCCACCGACCGCGCGTTCGTCAGCGGCTCCATCGGCCTCTTCGGTTTCCGATGCCAGGCGCGGTTCGACAACGTGCGCATCCGGCCTGTCGAGGGCGCGCTCCCTGAGCCGGCAGGGGAGCGGACCCGGCGCTGGCTGGAACGGGCCGAGCTGATGGACACAGACGACTCGCAGGTCGCCCGTGGTAAGGTGAAAGGCTGGTCGGACCTCCTGGCTCGCTTCCCCGACCTGGAGCCTGAGGCCAAGGCCCGGGCGCGCGAGCGCCGGGACTTCTGGACCAAGGCCCAGGCGGAGGAGGACGGCGTCATCACCGAACGCTCAAGCAAGCTGGAACGCGACGTCTTCAACGCCTGTGTCCGCGAGCTGCCCGGTGGCATCTTCCGCATTAGCTACAACCTGTTCAAACCGCCGGCGCGACCGCTGGGCTGTGATTGGGATCTTGCAGTGGGCAACGGCCGCTTGGACTCCGATATGTGCATTTACATGGACGATTCGCTGCCGCCCCTGAGCGCGATCACCTGGCTCTATCGGCATGGGGAAGACGTGCGGGTGGAGTTCAAAGCATCGGCGCCGCTGAAGTACGGCTGCACCCTCTTCGGCCACCCCGCCGACCCGCTCGGGACCGGGCTCGTGCTCAGCGTGGGGGAGGAGGAAGGGCGCGTCACCACGCTCGGATTCGCAGGCCAGCCCCCGCTCTACCGCGGCAACATGACCCCCTCGCTCGAATTCCGCCGTTGCGAGCTTGAGGTTGTGCGGGGCGAACTGGTCTTCCGATACGAGCGCAACGAGGTCTTCCGTCAGAAGATCGACCTCGCCCCGCACCGCGGCCGGGCACTGCACATCTGGGCCACCCATACCCCGGGGGATCGGGAGCAGCCGGGGACCGTCTTCGCCAACATTGAGATCGACTCGCCGGCCCAACGGGATTGGGTGAGCAGCAAGTTGCCCAACGGCCCCCCGCATCGCCGGTGCGATCAGCCCGACGCACAGGGCTGGCTTGGCCTCGAACATCCCTCATCCCTCCAGGGGAGCGACTGGGGCCAATTCGCCGGGTCCATGCTTTGGGGAACGAGTTACGTCGTGTGGACGCAGGCGCCTGCGAATGAGAACGTGTTTCTGGCGGAGCGCGGCAACGTCCGCGACTGCATGATGGCTGCGCGATGCGAATTCATCGGCGCGCCCCCGGCGGAGGGGGATGGTGGCAGCGTCGGCCTCGTCTTCCGCTTCAAGCTCGCCATGGGCTACGTCGCCTATGTGCACCGGCGCGGTGGGGCCGAGCTTCGCTTCCGCGACATGTCCCCCGGCAGGTTCTCCCGCGACAGGAGCGTGGCTACCGGGCAGCGTCTGCCCCCGTTGCGCGGCATCTTCCACCTCACCGCAGTCGTCCAGGGAAGGCGCCTCGAGCTCTTCTGCGACGGGCGGCCCGCGCTCAGCGTCGCCAACCTGCCCGAAGACCTCTCCGGCAAGGTCGGATTCGAGGTTCAGGACGGCACGGCGCTCATCCACGACTTCAAGTGGCGGCCGCTGCTGACCGACCCGAACTACAAGAAACTCTACGGCGGGAAGGAGCCGTGAGGTGTCCGTCATGGCCAGCGACCCCCTTGTCGGCAAGTGCCTGGGTGGGGTCGAGATCATCGAGCCGATCGGCCAGGGCGGCATGGGAACGGTCTACAAGGGGCGCCAGACGGCCCTCGACCGCGTTGTGGCTATCAAGACCCTGCCCGCTCATCTCGCCGCCAACGCCGCCTTCGTCGAGCGCTTCCACCGCGAGGCACGCAACGCCGCACGCCTCCGGCACCCCAACATCGTCGAGGTCTACGCCGTCGGCGAAGCCGAAGGTGTCCACTACCTTGCGATGGAGTACGTGGACGGGGAGGGCCTGGACAAGGTGCTGGCGCGCGAGGGGCCGCTGGACGCGCCACGGGCGGCGGCGATTCTCAAGCAGGCGTGCGGAGCGCTCGCCGCGGCGCACGAGGCGGGAATCGTCCACCGCGACATCAAGCCATCGAACCTCCTCCTCGACTCCCACGGCTCGGTGCGGGTTACTGACTTCGGCCTTGCGAAGCGGGCCGACGACGCAAGCGTGACCCAGACGAGCGACGTCCTCGGCACGCCCCTCTACCTGGCCCCCGAGGCGGCGACCGGAGCGGAGCCCTGCCCGCAGAGCGACCTGTATTCGCTCGGCGCGACCTTCTACCACCTGCTCGCGGGCCGGCCCCCCTTCGAGGGGAAGACGAGTGGCGAGCTGATCGTCAAACACGTGACCGGGGAGCCGATGCCGCTGCACGAGGCGGCACCAGGCGTGGACCCGCGGCTGGCGCGGATCATAGACCGCCTGCTCGCGAAGCCCCTGGCGGAGCGGTACGGCTCGGCGGAGGCGCTGCTGCGGGACCTCGAGGCGCTCGGCCCGCTGCGCTCGCGGGCGCAGTTGGCGGCCTCGGAGGGCCGGGCGCTCATCGCCGGCGCGCCGACCGCCGCGATGACCCAGGGGCGCCGCCTGGCGCGTCAGGCCCTTGCCGAGCGGCTCGCGGGCGGCCAGCGCAGGACCCGCAAGCGCCACATCGCCCTGGCAGCCGGCGCGGCCATTGTGGCGCTCGTCCTCGCCCTCGTCGTCGCCCTTCCACGCGGCAGGAGAGCCGGCCAGGCCCTCCTGCCCGACGTGGAGCAGCAGAACATCGAGGCCCGCGAGCACAACGCGCGCGTCCTCCTGCGCAGCGCCCAGGCCGCCGCGAAGGCGAAGGACTGGGACGAAGTGAAGGCCCAGCTCGACAGCCTGGAGAAGGACTGCGGGAACACCCAGCTTTTCGTGGCCAACCGCGCGGCCATCGAGGCCCTGCGGAAGCAGGCCGAGGCCCCACCCAAGGAGCAGACCAGGCCGGCCACCAAGACCGAGGTCGCCCCGCCCCCCAAGCAGAAGCCCCCGGAAGAGTTGGCCGCCGAGGGAGGCATGGCGAAGGGCCTCGTCGCCGCCTTCTATGCAGGCCAGAACTTCGAGCGCTTCATCACCGCCAAGGCCGTGCCCAACATCGGCTTCAACTGGGGGCCGGAGGCCCCGATGCCGGGTGTGCCGGCGGACCGTTTTTCGGCGCGATTCGTCGGCTGGCTCAAGGTCCCCGACGCGGGCGATTACACCTTCCGCTTCTGGCGCGACGACGGCGCGCGGCTCTACCTCGACGGCAAGCTCGTCATCGCCGAGTGGGAGGCCTGCAACAAGGGCGAGCCAGCCACCGTGCACCTCGACAAGGGCATGCACCGCCTCTGGGTCGAGTACATGGAGATCGTCGGCATGGCCGCGCTCGCCCTCCACTGGAGCCGGGGGGGCGAGGAAAGGGTCATCGCTGCCGACGCCTTTTGCTGCGAAACTGAGCTTCTGGCGCGCATGAAGGAGAAGCCGGCGGAGGACCCGCTGGCCGGCCTGCGGCCCGACGGGGCGCGAGATGCCCACGGCCCCGAGGTGGCCGAGGCAGGCAAGTTCTTCCACGGCCGCCTCCGCCGCCTCCCAGAGGACCGGGTTGAGTTGTTCTATGACTGGGCCGACGCGGAGCAGCTCCGCGACTGGGCGCCCGTCGGCCCCACGGCTCTGGCCGTGACGGACGGCGAGCTGCGGTTCGGCGGGGGCGGCTCGCGCGGCGCCGCCCATTCGGCCAGCTTCGCCGGCGACGTCGAGGTCGAGGGCACCTGGTGCGTCCGCGAGCGCCTCGGTGGGGAGGCGAGCTGCATCCCGTCCCTGTGCTGCTCGCCCGGCCGCTGCTACTCCCTCGTCCTCAAGGTCGCCAACCAGAAGATCTACAAGGACCGCGGCACCCAGGTGATCGGCTGGGGCAAGGCAGGCTGTCCCGATGGGGAGCCGCACACGTTCCGATTCGCGAGGGAAGGAGCTTCTCTAAAGACCTGGATAAACGGCGCGTTGCAGACCAACATCACCGACCCCGACTACACGAGCGGGTCGGTGATGCTGGGGTCGTGGAACGCGCAGGTGGGCTACAAGGGCGTCCGCATCGTCGGCAAGCTCGACACGGCCTGGCTCGCCGCCCACCCCGACGCGGCGAAGCGGGTCGCCGCGGCCCCGCTCGAGCAGCCCAAGGCCCCGGCCCCCGAAGGGCCAGGGCAATGGGTCTCGCTCTTCGACGGCAAGACGCTCGACGGCTGGAAGGTGGTCGCCGACCGAGGCTACGCCAAGCACGGCCGGGTAGAGGCACAGAACGGGGAGCTTCTGCTGGGCACGGGCGCGCCTGTCACAGGCATCGCGTGGACCCGCGACCTCCCCTCGCTCGATTACGAGGTGGCCTTCGAGGTAATGTGCCTGGCGGGCGGAAATAACTGGTGCAACTTCACCTTCCCGGTCGGGGCCTCCGGCTGTTCGTTCTGCTTCCTGGGCATCGGCGATGGCCTGACCGGCTTGGACCAGGTGGAAGGCGCGCCAGTGACCCGCAATGTCACGACGAAGAAGATGGCCTTCGAGCGGAACCGCTGGTATCGCGTGAAGCTCCGCGTCACCAGGGCCGCGGTCCAGGCGTGGGTGGACGACGCCGAGGTCGTCACCCTCCAATTGCGGGACCACGCGGTGAATGTCTACGACGACTACTGGGGTCCCCTCAGGCCCCTCGGCGTGGCGAACTGGGAGTCCACGACGGCCCTGCGCAACCTCCGCCTGCGCCGGCTTCAGGCGGAGGAACTCCCAGCCGTCGCCGGCGCCGACCTCGGGCCGATGGTGGCCAAGGCCACCGAACCGTTCGATGCCGTCTTCCATACCGATGCCCCGTGGGACATCGAGGGCGACACGTGGTACGGCGAGAAGGAGTTCGTGGACGGCCACGCCTACCACAACGGCTGGCTCGTCCTGAGGGACCGGCGGCTCGGCGACTTCGTGCTCGACGCCGATGTGACGGACCTCGGCGACGAGGTGGGCTTCCGCTACGGCATCATCTTCCGCCGCGTCTACGACTGGCAGCTCATGCTGAGCCTGACGCGCCAGTACAAGGGGCTGGACCTGCGCTCGATCAGCGAGTACCGGCCCCAGCCATCGGGGGCCGTGCCAGGCGTCACCATCCGCGCCGGCCCCAAGCGGTTCGAGCCGCAGGAAGGCAAGCCGTACCACCTGAGGATCGAGTGCGTCGGCACGCGCGTCCGCTGCCTTGTGGATGGCGGGCTGGTGGGCGAGGCGGAGGACAGGACGCTGCTGAGTGGGGAGATCGTCCTCTACGTCCACAGGGCCAAGGCCCGCTTCGCCAACATCCGCATCCGCCCGGCGCCGGAGGCCCCGGCGGAGAAGCCCGAGGAGGCCGGCCCCCTGTGGTGGGAGCGCGCCGAGCGGATGAGCGCCGACGCCCGGCTCAGCGCGCGGGCCAAGCTCCAGGCCTGGGAGGATGTTCTCCAGCGCTTCCCCAAGGCCCCCGCCGCCACCCTCGCCCGCGCACGCGAGCAGCGCGACCGCTGGGCCAAG